>URIJ01000009.1 GCA_900547835.1 uncultured Collinsella sp. | reverse complement strand
GTCGCGCCCTTGAAGTTGAACGTCAGATTGTCCAAATGCGGCCCGCGCAGCGTCGAGCGGTTACGGCGTTTGGTAAAACGCCGTAACCGCCTAGTACATCTTTGCGCCGGCGGGAATAGAAGCGTCGAGCTGAATCAGGTTAAGGCGCTCCTCGCCCTCCTCCTCGTGGACGGCACTGATGAGCATGCCGCAGCTGGGAATGCCCATCATCTTGCGCGGCGGCAGATTGGTGATGGCGAGCAAGGTCTTGCCGACCAGGTCCTCGGGCTCATAATAACCGTGAATGCCGGAGAGGATGGTACGGTCGGTGCCGGTGCCGTCGTCGAGCGTAAAGTTCAGCAGCTTCTTGGACTTCTTGACGGCCTCGCATGCCTTGACCTTCACAGCGCGGAAGTCGCTCTTGGAGAAGGTATCAAAGTCGACGAACTCCTCAAACAGCGGCTCAACGGCGATCTTGGAGTAATCGAGCGTGGGCTTAAGCGACTTAACGAACGGGCTCGCGGCGTTGCCGGCCTCGGCAGCCTTGGCGGCAGCGGCACCGGACTGGAAACCCTTCTCGGGCTTCATGTGCGGGAACAGCAGCACGTCGCGGATGGAAGCCTGGTTGGTGAGCAGCATGACCACGCGGTCGATACCAATGCCAATGCCGCCCGCGGGAGGCATACCGTACTCGAGGGCGCGCACGTAGTCCTCGTCGTACTCCATGGCCTCGTCGTCACCGCCGGCCTTCTCGGCCATCTGGGCGGCAAAGCGCTCGGCCTGGTCGACCGGGTCGTTGAGCTCGGAGAACGCGTTGGCGTACTCGTGACCGGCAATAACCAGCTCAAAGCGGTGCGTCAGACGCGGGTCGTCCTCAAAGCGCTTGGCAAGCGGGCTGACCTCGATGGGGTAATCGCACACGAACGTGGGGTTGACGATGGTGTCCTCGCCCAGCTCATCGTAAATCTCGGCGATGATCTTGCCGGCAGTCCACTCGGGCTTGATCTCCAGGCCCTTCTCGCGCGCGGCGGCAGCAAGCTCCTCGACCGGCGTGTCGATGGTGACCTGCTTGCCGAGCACGTCGGAGACGATGTCGGTCATGGGACGGCTGGCCCACTCACCAGAAAGGTCGATGGTCTGGCCCTGGTACTCGATGACCTCGGGGTTGCCGATGGCCTTGTTGGCAGCCTTGATGACACCCTGGGCGAGTGCCTTCATGCCCTCGAGGTCGGAGAAGGCACGGTAGGCCTCCATCGTGGTGAACTCGGGGTTGTGGGTAAGGTCCATGCCCTCGTTACGGAAGATGCGGCCGATCTCGAACACGCGCTCAAAACCACCGACAATGCAGCGCTTGAGGTGCAGCTCGGTGGCAATACGCAGGTAGCACTCCTGATCGAGCGCGTTGAAGTGGGTAATGAACGGCTTGGCAGTAGCGCCGCCCTGGATGGTCTGCAGGATGGGGGTCTCGACCTCCATGTAGCCGTCGGACTCCATAAAGCGACGGAAGGTGGAGAGAATCTGCGAACGCTTACGGAAGGTCTCGCGAACGTCGTCGTTGGCGATCAGGTCGACATAGCGCTGGCGATAGCGGGTCTCCTTGTCGGAAAGACCGTGGAACTTCTCGGGCAGCGGACGAACGGCCTTGGCAAGCAGGGTCGCGCTCTTAGGGGCAACGGAAAGCTGGCCGCGCTGGGTGCGCACGACCACGCCGGTCACGCCCAGGATGTCGCCCAGGTCGAGGGCCTTGAGCGTATTCCAGGCAGCCTCGTCCATGTCGTTGATGCGGCAGAACAGTTGAATCTCGGCAGTCGCATCGCGCACGACGATGAACATGATCTTGCCCTGACCGCGCTTGGCGACCACACGGCCGGCGATCTTCACGACGTCCTCGGTGTCCTCGCCATCGGCAAGCTCGGCGTACTTAGCCTCGATATCGGCAACGTAGTCCTCAAGCTCAGAGTGCTCGGGATAGGGGTTCTGGCCCGCCTCGAACAGGGCGGCGCGCTTGGCCAGGCGGGTGGCGCGCTCGTCGTTGAGCGTCGATGCCTGATCTGCGGCGTTCTGGTTCTCTGCCATAAGTTAACTCCTCAAACTAAAACGCTCCCCAGGATTCGGTCCCAGGGAGCGAAAACATACCTTTACGCGGGACCGTGGTCTAGCGTGCGATCTTGGCGATGGTGTAGACGCGAGTCTTGCCGGAAGGCGTAACGACCTCGACGGAGTCGCCCTCGCCGTGACCGATGATGGCGTGGCCGACCGGAGACTCGTTGGAAATCTTGTGCTCGAGCGAGTTGGTCTCGGTGGTACCGACGAGCGTGACTTCCATGACCTCGCCGTTGGGATCAATCAGCGAAACGGTGGAACCGATGGAGACGGTCAGATCGCCCGTGGTGGCAGCAACCTGAGCGTTGGCGAGGATGGCCTGGATCTCGGCAATACGAGCGGCGTTCTGGGCCTGCTTGTCCTTGGCGGCATCGTACTCGGAGTTCTCCGAAAGGTCGCCGAACGCGCGGGCTTCCTTGATGTCCTCGACGATCTCCTTGGCGTAATCACCCTCACGCCAAGCGAGCTCCTCGACGAGCTTCTGGCGGCCCTCAGCGGTCAGTACGATCTGGCTTGCGTCCATACGGATATCTCCCCAACTCTGATCAAACAATCAACTGTCAACAAAACGAAAAAGACCGGCTAGCCTGCGGGCAAGCCGGTCAGGTGCTCACCCCAAAGGGATGGGACTACTCTGCGTCCGCGTCGCTGTCCTCTGCCTGCTTCTTCTTGGCAGCAGCGAGCTTGGCCTCGAGCTCAGCGATCTCCTTGTCCTCCTCGGACTGCTCGACCACGACCTCCTCGGCCTGCTTGGTCTCGGCCTTATCGTCGCCCTCCATACCCTCGCGGATATTCTTGACGGTAGAGCCGAGAGACTTGCCGAGCTTCGGCAGGTTCTTGGGCCCGAAGATAATCAGGACAACGACGAGAATAATGATGAGCTCAGGAGCCCTCAGTCCAAACATGTAGACCTCCACAATACAGCGAGACAAGCTCGAATGAGTATACCGCGGGTATCGCGGTATCACAACACTAGCTAAAAAAAGGGACCGCAAGAAGCGGTCCCTCCTCATGCTCTGGTCGGGTTGACTGGATTTGAACCAGCGACCCCTGCGTCCCGAACGCAGTGCTCTACCAAACTGAGCCACAACCCGTTAGCTCGACTATAGTAACAAAGATTTTCGCCGCGTGCTAGAGAAATTTTTATTTCTTTGGCGCGTCGATTTGAACCGTGTTGGGAATAAGCTCAGTCGCGCAGGCCCACCAGCCATTTTGCTGGGCAACATCGGCAAGCCTTTCGGCCGTAGCAGCGGTGTCGCAAATGGCAAACGAGCAGGCACCCGATCCGCACACATCTACAGCAACGGTTCCGTCCTGTTTACGCAGCCAGTCGAGGACCGTTTGAATCTGCGACTCCATCTGTGCGGAAATGACACCCAGATTGTTATGGATGAGTGCATATGCCGTCTCGGCATCACCAGCACGCAAGGCAGAAGCTATCGCGCCGGGCTTGTCCGCAGGCACCGGGGCCTCGTCAAAACGTCGATAGGCTTCAATTGTCGAAACGCTTGCCTCGCGCGGCTTGACCAGCACGACGGGCGTCGCGGGCAGCGCGGGGTACTCAGTTGCCAGCACGTCTCCCCCACCTACGTAGAACGCAGGGCTCGCGTGCAAAAAGAACGGGACGTCAGCACCAATACCCCGCGCAATGTCGTCGAGCGCGGGGTCGGTGCGATCAATTCCCCAGAGCTCCGCCAAGGCGACAATGACCGCGGCCGCATCCGTCGAGGGGCCGCCCAAGCCGGCGCACAATGGGATGCGCTTCTCAATCGTCACGCAGATGTTTGCCTCGCGACCATAATGCTCGGCCATAGCAACCGCAGCCCGATACGCCGTATTCTTTTGCATGGGAAAATCTGATGCCGGAACCGTCTGGACGGTCAGCGCCTGTGCCGGCGTAACCGTCACGGTATCGGAAAGACCGACAGCTGCCATCAGGGAATCGACCCTGTGGTAGCCGCGGTCATCGCGCTCGGTATGAACCCCCAGGTAGAGGTTAATCTTTGCCGGCGCGGAAAGAGTCAGGGACCGATCGGTCACCGTTAATGCTCCTCGAGCTGATTGCCGAGCGGGGTAAAGATGTGCTCGCCGCTCTCGGGGTCGAACAGCTCGACCTGACCGGTGAGCACATCGATATACTGGTAGGACTGACGCGACTTGCGGCCACGACGCTCGTCAACCTCGACGATAAAGACTGCCGGATGGACGCTCTTGATGGTGCCCATGCGCTCGACGACGCGGGTGCGGCCCATGTTGGCCTTCACCTTAACGCGATCGCCCACCATATCGGTCAGCTTCTCGTGGATGTCGTCGACGTGATTGACTTCCATCTCTTCCATGAACAGGGCCTCCAGAAGGTGCAATTCAAAAAGGGGATAATACCCCTAAGATAGACAAAACTCTAATACTATAGCACCCTGTTGCGACCACGCGCAAGTAGCTAATTTGGCTACTTACAGATTGTCGGTATCGAGGACGATGGTGAACGGACCGTCGTTGACCAAGTCGACTTTCATATCGGCGCCAAAGATGCCGTGCGCCACGTGTTCGACATCTTTGCGAACGAGCGTCAAGAAGTACTCGTAGAGCTCGTTGGCAACATCGGGGGCGCCGGCATCGGTAAACGATGGGCGGCGGCCGTGACGGCAATCGGCGAACAGCGTGAACTGCGACACTACGAGAACCTCGCCGTCGACATCGGCAAGTGCCAGGTTGGTCTTGCCGTTCTCGTCCTCGTTGATACGCAGCCCGCGGAGCTTGCCCCACAGCTTGTCGGCCTCGGCACGCGTATCGCCATGGCCCACACCCAGCAGCACCAGGTAGCCGCGTCCAATGCGGCCCACGCACTCGCCGTCGACCGTCACGCCGGCGTTGAGCACGCGCTGCACCACCGCACGCATGGCCTACTCCTCGCCCGTCAGCTTGGCGGACAGATGCTCGAGCGCGTGGAAACGATGGCTGATGGCGTTCTTCTCGTCAGCCGTCAGCTCGGCCATGGTCTTGCCCGGCGTGTCGACCGGCAGGAACAGCGGGTCGTAGCCAAAGCCGTGATCGCCGCGGCCCTCGTGCGCGATAACGCCCTCGCAGGCGCCCTCGCCATAGGTAACCAGACCATCCGTGTCGATGAGCGCAACGACGCTCATAAAGCGCGCGGTGCGGTCCTCGTCTGCCACGCCTTCCAGATTCACGAGCAGCTTGGCATTGTTGGCGGCATCGTCGCCGTGCACGCCCGCATAGCGTGCGCTGTACACGCCCGGCTCACCGTCCAGGGCATCAACGACCAGGCCCGAATCGTCGGCGATGGCCATAAGCCCCGTCTCCTCTACCGCGGCCTGCGCCTTGATGATGGCGTTCTCCAAAAACGTCGTGCCGTTTTCCTCGGGATCCTCAAAATCACCCAGCTGGCCGAGCGCCACAAAGCGCACCTCGGGCATGACCTTGCCCAAAATGGCCTCGATCTCGGTGAGCTTATGGGCATTGCCCGTTGCCACGACGATGGTCGCCGCCGGGTCGAGGGTGTCGATGTCAATCTTCTCAAGTGCCATGACTGGCCTCCTTGTCTCTATAGCAAGCCGCGTGAGGGGCGTTTGGGCACTTGACCTCTCCCCTCTCAGGCGATCGGACCTTTCAACGCAGCATTTCAGCAGATAAAACCTACCAAAATAAACCTGTCCCTTTTGGCAGGTTAGGCGATGGCTTGGCGCTGAAGCTCGATGAGCTCGGCGATACCCTTGTCGCCCAGGTCGAGCAGGGCGTTGAGGCGTTTGCGGTCAAAGGGCGCCTGCTCGCCGGTGCCCTGGAGCTCGATCATCTCGCCGGTGTCGGTGGCGACGAGGTTCATGTCGACCTCGGCATGGCTGTCCTCGGAATAATCGAGGTCAAGCAGCGTATTGCCGTCGGCAACGCCCATGGAGATGGCAGCCACCTGGCCGATAAGCGGGATGCGCTCGATCTTGCCCGCCTCGACCCACATGGCGAGGGCGTCGCGCAGCGCCACCCAGGCGCCGGTGATGCTCGCTGTACGCGTGCCGCCATCGGCCTGAATCACGTCGCAGTCGACGGTAACGGTGTACTCGCCGAGTGCCTTCATATTGACGACGGTACGCAGGCTGCGACCGATGAGGCGCTCGATCTCCATGGAGCGGCCCTTGCGGTTGGCGTGCTCGCGCTTGCAGCGCTTGCCGGTCGACGCCGGCAGCATGGCGTATTCCGCGGTCACCCAGCCGGCCTTAGCTCCCTTTCGCCAGCCCGGCACGCCCTCCTCGATAGTGGCGGCGCACAGCACGCGCGTGTCACCGAACTCGGCCAAACACGAGCCGTGGGCGTGCTTCATGACGCCACGAGTGAGCTTGACGGGGCGCAGCTCATTGGCGGCACGGCCGTTGGCGCGGTTGACCTGCATATACTCCATAGAAATATCCTTTCGGCAAAAGGTGAAAGTGAGCCTTTGGTCGGTGACCTTGTATCTATTTCAGTTCGTCGATATCGATATGCTCAATGCTCTTGAGCGGCTGGCCAAAGATAAAGCTACCCGCCACCGCAAACTCGGCAATGTTGTCAGACGTAGTGGCAAAGCGATGCTGCGGCTCGGCTGCGTCGCCCGCCAGCTGCTCGCGGCGCGTGAGGATATCGGTCAGCTCGCGCGTGGTCTCCTCGGCGGAACTCACGACGCGCACCCCAGGCCCCAGCGCATGGCGGATAGGTCCCACCAACAGCGGAAAATGCGTACAGCCGAGCACCACGGTATCGATACCGTGGTCGCGCAGCGGCTCAACCGTGGCACCCACCAGCGCACGCACGGCAGGCGTATCGAAGATGTCCTCGTTCTCAAGCCACTGCTCCTGCAGATGCGCGCCCGAGGCGAGCTCGTGCTCAACGACCTCGACAAAGCTCGAGGCAGGGCAGCCGTATACGTCGACGCCGGCATCCAGGTCCTGAATGGCACGCGTGTAAGCGCCTGAGCGAATGGTGAGGTTGGTAGCGAGCACGCCCACCCGGCGCGTGCGGGTGCTGTTGATTGCCGCGCGTGCGCCCGGTGCGATCACACCGATGACGGGGACGTCGAGCACCTGCTGGGCCAAACGCAAGGCCGCAGCGGTCGCCGTGTTGCAGGCGATGACCATAATCTTGACGTCGTGCTTCGAAAGCCAACGACCCGCCTGCAACGCAAACGAGCGCACCTCATCCTCGGTACGCGTGCCGTAGGGACAGCGCTTGGTGTCGCCAAAGTAGTAGACGGACTCGTGCGGCAGCGCCGTCGCGATGGCGCGCGCAACCGTCAGACCGCCCAAACCAGAATCGAACACGCCAATCGGGCGCGTGTCGCCTGCCGAATTCTCGATATCGGACATTACCTCACCAGTCTCTCTCGAAAAGACATGTCCAAGTGCGGCGGCGCGCTACGAACGCGCCGCGACCAGCAGCTCTGCCGTCGCCGCCCAACCGTCGACAATTTTGCCACGCGTAACGAAAGCGTTCTCGCAAGCAGCCAGGAACTCGGGCGCGCCGGCGCTCGTCAGGCCATTCTCGACCAGGCAGAACGTGCCCACGTGATCGGCCATGTAGAAGTCGGACTCGGAATCGCCGAGCGCGAGCGTCTCCTCGCGCTCGATCCCTAGGTGCTCGCAGAAGCGCGCAATGGCGACGCCTTTGTTGAGGCCCGCGGGGTTGATGTTGAATGCGCGACCGTCCTCGACGCGATCGAGCTCGAGCGTCGTCGGCTTGGACAGATGCGTCAGGTGACCGTTACAGGCCCACACCAAGCCGCAGCCGGCCTCGTCGAGGATGGCCTGCGCCTCGTCATCGGGGATGTCGCCGCGCATGCCGACGGTGACCTCACGGTACTTGTAGCCGGTCGACATGTCGTTGTGATACTCGATCTTGTGCGGCCAGCGGGCGAGGATCTTCTCGCACACGCCGGTCTGCTCGATCACCTGGTGCGGCGTGAGACCGCAAGAGGGGTCGTAGGGCATGTCGCCGGTCAGATACTCCCAATCGTTGGCTTTGAGGTCGTACATAACCAGGCCGCCCATCTCACCAATGTAGGAGTTGAGGCCGAGCACGCGCGCGTCCTCGTGGATCATGGTGCGGTTGCGGCCCGAGGTGGGAACCACCTGAATACCAGCGCGAGCGAGCGCCACGACGGCCTCGACGAGTTTGGTCGAGGGGTTGCCGTCGTTGTCGCGCAGCACGCACGAGCCGGGTGCGAGCATCGTGGCATCCAGGTCGGTAAAGACGTACTTGACCTTGGCCAAGCGCTCGCGCATCTCGCCCGAAAGCTCGGCAACGGTCGGCAGGGTATTGTGGGACATGGTTACTCCGTTTACGTAGAAGGGTTTGGACTTGGACGGCATGTTTTGATTGAGGGAACACGCTTATGGCGACAGCGCACTCAGGGCGCCGCCGCCATCATGGTTCATTAGTCAAACTGGGTAACATCGATCAGGCGATTGGCCAGCGAAAGGTCGCTCTCGATGGGTACGAACTCGTCGCCCACGTGCATGAGCTCCTCGTCACCCTTTGCCAACAGCAAGACAATGGTGGGAGCATCGGGGTTGACGTACTCCTCGCGCGCCGCCTTGAACGCCGCATGCACAGCGGCTTCGCGGTCGAGGATGATCTTGTTCGGCGTATCGTCGGGAACATGCTCGGCAAGCTCGCGACAGACCTTCATCGGGTCCTCGTGAGCCGGGTCCTCGTTGGCAAAGATCATCAGGTCGGAATATGGTGCGGCCTCGCGCGGAAGCTGCTCGCGGCGCTCCTGCGCCTTGCCGCCGGCAGCGCCAAACACTGCGATGACCGGGCTGGCGGGAAACGCGCGCTTCACCGACGAGAAAAGCGAGCGGAACGAAAGCTGGTTGTGCGCATAGTCAACGACGCAGATCACGCGGCCGTCCTTCGACTCCACGACCTCCATGCGGCCCGGCACACGCAGTTTGGAGAGGCCCTTCTTGATAGCCTCGATACCGATGTCGATCTCGCGCGCAGCGGCGATAGCGACCAGCGCGTTTTCCACGTTAAAGTCGCCCGCGATACCCAGCAGGACCTTCTCCCCCGCCTCGGGCTCGTCGGCGCTCATGCCGTGCAAGTTGAACTCGATGTTAAAGCCGAGCATGCGGACATCGCTCGCCCACAGGCTTGCCTCGGGATGCTCGACGCCAACGGTCACCAAGCGCTCGGCCGTCGACGCTGCCTCCAACACACGGTCAACCTCTTCGGTGCCCAGATTCACCACGGCGGTCTTTGCCTGGTCAAAAATCCTGAGCTTGCTCTCAAAATAATCCTCAAACGTAGGGTGTTCGATCGGCGAGATGTGGTCGCGGCCGATGTTGAGGAAGCACGCCACGTCAAACGGCAGATTCTCGACGCGTTGGTACTTGAGCGCCTGGCTCGAGACCTCCATGGCCATGAACTGGCGACCGGACGTACGGCAGTTGGCGATATGGCGCCAGACCTCAGGGGCCTCGGGCGTAGTATTGGTGCTCTCGTAGCACTCGATACCATCGTCGGTACTCACCGAGCCGATCATGCCGCAGGACTCGCCCGCCGCCTTGATGATGGACTGGAGCATAAAAGCGGCCGTGGTCTTTCCCTTGGTACCGGTGATGCCCACGATCTTGACGTCGTGGTCGGGACGGTCGTAGACCTCCGGCGGCAGCAGGGCCATGGCCGTGCGAACACTATCAACAACCAGCATCGCAGCACCGCTCTCCTGCGCCAGCGGCTCCAGAGACTCGACCAGCGACTCCTCGCACACAAATGCGACGGCGCCCGCATCGAGCGCCATGCTCAAAAACGCGGGCTTAAAGGCAGCACCTTTGCAAAAGAACACGTCACCTGCCGAGACCGCGCGCGAATCAAACGAGCAGCCGGTCACGGCACGCTCGTCAACCTGCTCTGATGCGCGCAGCTCACCGCACACATCGAGAAGCTTGGCAAGCGTATCGACCGTGGTCACGGTCGCGGAATCCGAATGGTGCATCTTTCACCTTTCTCAGCCATTTGGCAGGGACGGTTTTTATAGTAACTGAAACGCACCCACGCAAAAACGGCTCCCGGAGGAGCCGTTACGCGCAGGCGTTCGTAAGCCGAGGCTAGGCAGCCTGAACAGCGGGCTGGTCCTCGTCGATAAAGAAGCGCTTGTACCACACTAGGAACACGAGCGGCGTATAGATCTTGCGCTGGAAATCGCCCTTGCCCGCAAAGTGCAGATCGAGCAGGTGCATGAGCTCGTCGGTATTGAAGAACTCGCTTGCCCACGGCGCGGTGAAGTACTCCTTGACATAGTCGTACCACTTTTGCTCGCGCAGCCAGTAGACAATCGGCACCGGGAAGCCCACCTTGGGACGGGTGGCCCACTCATCGGGCAGCGACTTGTTGGCAGCGTGGCGGAGTACCTGTTTGTTGCCGTTCTCGTTGATGCGGTAGCGGTCGGGAATGTGCTCGGCGAACTCCATGACTTTGCGGTCCAGGAAGGGCACGCGCAGCTCCAGCGAGTGCGCCATGCACATCTTGTCGGCCTTGAGCAGAATGTCGCCCGGGAGCCACATGTTCATGTCCAGGTACTGCTTCTTGACCAGCTCGGGCTGACCTTTCACGCGCGCATAGATGGGAGCGGCAAGCTCGAAGGCGCCATCGCCGGTGTTGTACTCGGGCTTGAGCACGCCGTCGACCTCGCGCTCCGGCCATACCAGAGCCTGTCCCAGGAACGACTTCTCGGGGATCTCGGCACCCTTGACCAGGAAGTTATGTCCCTTGAAGTACGGCATATGCAGCGCCAGGTTACCGAGCGCGCGACGGATGGGCAGCGGCACCATCTTTTTGTACTTGCGCACCGGGACCGTATCCTCGTAGTAGGCGTAGCCGCCAAAGAGTTCGTCGGCGCCTTCGCCCGAAAGCACGACGGTAACGTCCTTGCGGGCCATCTCGGCCAAGAACCACAGCGGCACGGAAGACAGGTTGGACTGCGGCTCGTCCATGTGATACTGGATGTCCTCGAGCGCACCGAAGAACTCGTCGGCGGTAATCATCTTGCGAACGTTTTCGACGCCGAGCTTATCGGAAAGCTCCTTGGCGTAGTTGGTCTCGTTGAAGTTCTTGTAGTCAAAGCCCACCGAGAAGGTCTTGTCGGGCATGAGGCAAGCGGCGATGTAGCTGGAGTCGACGCCACCGGAGAGGAACGACGCGACCTTGACGTCGGCGATGCGATGGGCCTCGACACTCTCGTGCACGACCTCGTCCAGCTCATCGACATACTCTTCGAACGGCTTCTCGACGGCAGAGTAATCGCAATCCCAGTAGCGCTCGATGTTCATCTTGCCGGTCGGGATGTCTACGGTAAAGTAATGCGCCGGCGGCAGCTTGTAGACCCCCTCGAAGAAGGTCTCCTCGGTTGCCGAATACTGCAGCGTCATGTACGGACGCAGGGCCTTTTTGTTGACCGCCTTGTGGAAGTGCGGGTAGTCTAGGAAGCTCTTGATCTCGGAACCAAAGAGCACGCCCGGAGCGCCGTCGCCCGCATCGGCCATGGGATAGTAGTAGAGCGGCTTGATGCCAAAGATGTCGCGGGCGCCAAAAAGCTTGTTCTTCTTCTTGTCCCAGATGACGAAGGCGTACATACCGCGCAAGCGATCGAGTACTGCCTCGCCCCACTCCTCGTAGCCGTGCAGAAGGCTCTCGGTGTCGGCGCCGCAGTGGAACTTGTAGCCCTTGGCCTCGAGCTCGGAACGGAGTTCTTGGAAGTTGTAGATCTCGCCGTTGAAGACAATGACGACGCTACCGTCCTCGTTGGCCATGGGTTGGGCGCCAGCCTCGGTCAGGTCGAGGATCGACAGGCGGCGGAAGCCGAGGGCAACGCGGCCGTCGATAAACTGACCGCCCATGTCGGGACCGCGATGGACAATGCGGTCCATCATCTTGGTGAGCACCTCGGATTGGTTATCCGTCCCACCGACAAAACCGACAAAACCGCACATATACTATCCCCTCTGCTGTTGCTGGGCATCAAATCGAATCAGTAGCTTTTGAGTATACCCGAGGGCGTAAAGAGGGGCGGAATGTTCAGGCAATCTCAACTGAATCAGCTCCGCTGTGACACGCGCCAGTTACCTTTAATGGATATGAGGTGAATGAGGCGATTGTTTTGCTATACTCTCTCCGCACGGGCGATTGGCGCAACGGTTAGCGCAGGTGCTTTACACGCACAAGGCTGGGGGTTCGAATCCCTCATCGCCCACCACTGATTTGATAGGCTCCCAGCAATGGGGGCCTTTCTTTTTTGGACCCATCGCAGAGGGATTCGAACCCGACAGGGTGCGAAGCTGAGGAAACGCGAAGCGTTTTCCAGCGCAGCACGCGAGGGCCGCAGGCCCGAAGCGAAAGCGGGCGGCGTCAGCCGCACGCGACATCCCTCATCGCCCACCACTGATTTGATAGGCTTCCAGCTATGGGGGCCTTTCTTTTTTGGGCCCAGCGCGTGGGATTCGAACCCGCCAGCACGTCCGTCACAAAGGCCGTGGCCAAAAAATGGCAAAATGAGTACTGCTACCTTGCTTACAACATATCAAAAGATAGTATTTGCTTAAGTTACGCAACATATGTCCATTATAAGGACTAACAATTGGATCAAAATCGTGCATTCATCGCCATTTCGACTTGCCATCTGGTCTTATTAGTCCAAAATTGCTGCGACCAAATCGGTAACAGTACTCATATTTAATGTTTTTTGACCAGCAGGTCTCCCTGCCTTAGCAAATCTAAGGCAAAACGGGCTCCAGACCGCTGAATCGTGCCGCATATGGCACGTCCGCAGTCCGGAACCCGGTCCAAATTAAGTTATTGCGCTGTGTTAGGCCAAAACGTCCGACAGGGTCTCGATCAGGCTGTCCACGTCGGCTTCTTCGCAGACAAGTGGCGGCAGGAAACGCAGCGTATGCGCACCTGTAGCGTTGGTCACGGCACCGGCGGTCAGCGCGCGGGCAACAACATCATGCGCGTCGCCCGCGGCATCATCCAAATCACAGCCGAGCATCAAGCCGCGGCCACGTACCTCGGTCACGTGCGGCAGCTTGGCGAGCTTTGCCTCCATATAGGCGCCTACCTTGGCAGCGTGGTCGGCATAATCGCCGCGCACGAGTGCGGAGAGCGTCGCGGCACACGCCGCGATGGCCAAGCAGCTACCGCCAAAGGTCGAGCCGTGGTCGCCCGGCTTAAACACGTCGGCAATCTCCTTCTTTGCCACGACGGCACCCATGGGCACGCCATCAGCAATGCCCTTGGCAAGGCTCATGATGTCGGGCTCCACGTCATAGGTTTGGAACGCAAATGGCTTGCCGGAGCGGAAGATGCCGCACTGGACCTCGTCGGCGATAAGCACGGCGCCCACTTCGTGTGCCAGGTCGCGCGCTGCCGCCATAAACTCCTCGGTCATGGGGTGCACGCCACTCTCACCCTGGATCGGCTCGAGCATCACGGCACAAATCTCGCTCCCCAGCTGCTTAAAGATCGCACGCAGTTCATCGATATCGTTGGGCGTGCAGGCCACAAAGCCACCCGGCAGCGGGCGGAAGCTGTCCTGCAGCCAATCCTGCATGGTGGCGGCAATGGTCTCGAGCGTACGGCCGTGGAAGCCGCCGCGCATGCACACGATGGTGTTGCCGCCATTACCGGCACGCTTGGCGTACAGGCGCGCGAGCTTCATCGAGCCCTCGTTGGCCTCGGCGCCAGAGTTGGCAAAGAAGGTCTCCCAAACCTGCTCATCCGCAGCCGGGGCACCAAGAGCAGCTGCCGTGGTCTCATCGCCGGCGGCAATGGCATCGGCAAGCACGCGCGCACCATCTACGTCGTCGTTAGCAAGCTTGGACAGCAGCGCCGCGACCTGTCCGCGCTGCTCAATGTAGAAGTAATTGGAGACATGCATGAGCTTTTTGGTCTGTGCCTCGAGCGCCGAGAGCACAGCCGGGTCGCCATGACCTAGGCTGCACACGCCGATGCCGGCAAGAAAGTCGAGGTACTCACGGCCATCGTCGCCGGTGAGCTTCATGCCGTGACCCTCGACAAACTCGACCGGAGAGCGGCCAAAGGTATGCATAACGTAATGGGATTCAAGCGATTGCTGAGCTGCAAGTGACATGGGATGCCTTTCGTTGGGCGCCAGACGGCGCGGGGCTATGGGTGCAGGAATGGGGCGGCTGCGGGTCAGCTAGACCGTCTGAAGTTTCTCGACCTCGTCAAGGTTTTCGGTCAGACGCGCAGCAAACGTCGAAAGCGGATGCGGATGCGTATCGAACTCGTAAGCCGTCTCGGTGGAATGGATCACGGTGCCGACGCCGGCATCGGTCAGCAGCTCCAGGAGCAGCGAATGCGGCGTAGTACCGTTAATGATGTGGGCTCGGAACACGCCAGCGGTAAGCGCATCGACAGCCGCACGCAGCTTGGGAATCATGCCCTTATCGACCTCGCCGCCGTAGAGCATTTCGTTAACCTCGTCGAGCGTTAGGTTGGAGATAAGCGAGTCCTTGTCGCTAAAGTCCTTGTACAGGCCATCGACATCGGTCAAAAAGATCGCCTTATGCGCGTGGAGCGCCGCGGCAACGGCACCGGCGGCGGTATCGGCGTTGATGTTGAAGAAACCGCCGTCCTCCCCCGCCGCGACGGTAGCGATGACGGGGATGTACTCGCTATCGAGTAAGCGCTCGATATAGTCGGTGTTGACGTGCATCACTTTGCCCACGCGACCGAGCTCGGGGTCGAGCGGCTCGGCGATGAGCGTGCCGGCATCGCTGCCCGACACGCCCACGGCCAGGTTGCCGTGGTGGTTGATGGCAGCAACCAGCTCCTGGTTAACCTTGCCGCCCAGCACCTCGCGCACGATATCCATAGTCGCCGGCGTGGTCACGCGCTGGCCGTTCTTAAACTCGACGGGAATATCGTAATGGCTCAGCGCCTCGTTGATAGCCTTGCCGCCGCCGTGCACGATGACGGGGCGCATACCGATGATCTTGAGCAAAACGATGTCGCTCATCACGTCGCGGCGCAGCTGCTCATCAACCATGGCGGCTCCGCCATATTTGATAACAACCGTCTTGCCGGTCAGGTTCTTAATCCACGGCAGCGCTTCGAACAGCAGCTGCGCGGTTGCTTCGTTGGATTCGCTCGAACGACAATCGCGTGCGAATTTCATAATCTGCCTCGTCTTTCGTATCGTTATCGCGCCGTGCTCCGCTGTCCGCAATCGCGGCAAGATGCGCAGCGTGCCTGGAATCTAGGAACGGTAGTCGCCGTTGATGGAGATGTACTCATGCGTGAGGTCGCAGGTCCACACGGTCGTTGCCGCGTCGCCTGCGCCCAGGTCGGCCGAGATCACGATCTCGGGCGCCTCGAAACGTCGTAGAGCCTCGTCCTCGTCAAAGGGAACAGTCAGACCGTTGCGACAGACAGGCATGCCCATCATATCGATGGAAACGTCTTCCTGATTAAACTTCACGCCGCACTTGCCAAGCGCCATAGCAACGCGGCCCCAGTTGCAGTCGTGGCCGGCGATGCAGGTCTTAACGAGCGGCGAGTTGGCAACGGCACGAGCGGCGATATCAGCTTCCTCGTCGTTGGCGGCTCCGGTAACGTTGACCGTAACAAGCTTGGATGCGCCCTCACCATCGGCGGCGATATTGCGCGCCAGGCTCTCGCACACCTCGTGCACGGCAAATGCCAACTCGCCAAAGGCATTGGAGCCCTCGACGATCGGCTCGGCATCTGCGGCAGCGGCGCCGGAGGCAAGCATGATGCAGGTGTCGTTGGTCGAGGTGTCGGAATCGACCGTTACCTTGTTAAAGGTCTGCTTGACGGTCGAGAGCAGCAGGGCATGAAGTGCCGCAGGCTCGACGGGGGCATCGGTGGTGATAACTGCGATCATGGTGGCCATATTGGGCATGATCATGCCCGAGCCCTTGCACATTCCGCCTACCGTATAGACATTGCCCGCATGACCCGCAGCCTCACTGACGTAGGACACGGCGTACTCCTTGGAGTGCGTGTCGGTCGTCATGATGGCGCGAGCGGCATCGGCGCCACCGTGGGCGGAGAGCGCCTCGTAGGCAGCAGGAATGGCGGTCTCAAACGTGTCGATCGGCAGAATCTGGCCAATCACACCCGTGGAGGCAACCAGGATCTGCTGGGGTTCGCAGCCGATAACCTGCGATGCGATGTTGCAGGTCTCGCGCGCGCAGGCAAGGCCGGTCTCACCCGTGGCGGCGTTGGCATTGCCAGAGTTGACCGAAATGCCGGCGATGATACCGTATCCCTTGTCGGTACCGCCCAGGTTGGCACGGCTCACCTGCACGGGCGCCGCGCAAAAGCGATTGGTGGTAAACACGCCGGCACCGGGACAGGGTTTATCGGGCACGACGAGCGCGTAATCCAGACGCTCGGGGTTCTTGCGGAACCCAGCGTGGATGCCTGCAGCCTTAAAACCAGCCGCAGCCGTAACGCCACCCTCGACGGCGCGAATCTTGATATCAAACAGCTCGGTATTCATCGTCTTTATGACTCCTTATGTCAAACAAAAAACGGACATCGGTTGGTGCGCCATGCCAGTCGTGATCATGAGACCAGCTTAAGAGTGGCGCCCCACTCGATGCCCGACTACCAAATCGTTAACAATCGAATGTGCTACACCGGGCACGCCACTGTGGGCAAGCCTCGTCGCTCGTCAAAGCCAAAGACGATATTGGCGCACTGGACCGCTTGGCCCGCAGCGCCCTTGCACAGATTGTCGATGGCGCCCGTCGCCACCAGCACGCCCGCGCGCTTGTTGAGCGCGAGGCCAATCTGGGCAGCGTTGGTGCCGACGACCGAAGCCGTCTTGGGCTGCTGGCCGGCATCGAGCACGCGCACAAAGGTGCGTCCAGCGTAGAACTGCTTGTAATAGTCGACAACGTCCTCAAGGATCAAGGTATCGATAGCCTGCGGCGCAAGCGGCATCGTTACCGTAGAGAGCAGACCACGCTTGAGGGGTGCCAGGTGCGGGGTAAAGACGACGCGATCTGTTAGACCAAGGATTTGCTCGATTTCGGGCGTGTGACGATGCTTGCCCACGCCGTAGGCCTCCAAATTCTCGTCGGCGCTGCAAAAATGCGTACGAGCGTTGCAGGACTTGCCGGCACCCGTCACACCGCTGATGGCATCGACAATCACGGGACCGTTCTCGGCCACCCAGCCCGCGCGCACGGCGGGCGCGGCGGCAAGGCTCGTTGCGGTGGGATAGCAACCGGCGCAGGCGACCAGCACGGGTTTGCCGTCGGCATGGTCGGATGCGGCGGTCTCCAAGTCCTGGCAGAACAGCTCGGGCAGACCGAAGGCACGGGTCTTGAGCAGCTCGGGGCTCGTATGCTCGGCGGCATACCAAGCCTCAAAAACGGACGCGTCGTTCAGACGGTAGTCGGCCGAAAGATCAAAGCAGGAGACGCCCGATGCAAGCAGCGCGGGCACCTGTGCCATGGCAGCCGTGTGCGGCACGGCCAAAAAGACCGCGTCGCAGTTCTTGAGCTCGGGGGCATCATGCGTCGTGAAGACAAGATCGCTTACGCCGGTGAAGCTCGGGTACACCGCAGACAACGGCTGGCCGGCATCGGCGTTGGACGTAATGGCGACAAGTTCAAACTCGGGATGACCGAGCACGAGGCGAATGAGCTCGGCTCCGGCATATCCAGCCGCGCCGACGATTCCAACCTTCAAAGACATATCAGACTCCTTGTCTGCGATTTATGCACCGATGCGCATTTCGCAGCGGTCGTTATGAAGTGGGTTGAAACTTTAGCACCAAAAGATGCATGAATACGTAAATGGCTTGCATATTCATGCATTGAAACATTCCCGACACATTCGCTTGAAGGAATTGACAAATGGAGCGGGCCCCATATTACCCAGTGCACCTTACGGTGACGTTGCAATGTGGGGCCCGCTATATGCGAGAATTTGAATTGTCGAAGCTTGCTGAGAGACTCGTTTAGAGCTCGACCGGCACCCATTCGTCGTGATTGCAGATAAAGGCCTCGGGTTCCTCCACGCTAAAGAAGACGAGCGTGGGGTCGTTAGGCCCCTCATAGTGCTCGCCCAGGTGCTCTAGATGCTTCCACCCGGCTTCGCGCATTTCGCCTAAAGCCCGGTCATCCAAGCCGGCACGCCCGCGCAAGATGAGCCAGCCATGGCCCGGCCACCAACTCGTGGCCTCAAAGCGCTGGTTTTGCAGCAGCTCTTGCCACACGTCTTTGGTGCGCGCCGTCACAAACCACAGCTTACCGTCCTGAATCTGTGCAAACGAGAACGGACGTACATGTGGCTGCCCGTCCACGCTCGTCGCCAAGTACCACGCCGGCACCGACGTCAGATACTCCAAAACCGTATTCAATCCGTCCATGCGTCCTCCTGCCACTAGCCAATTTGGAACGGGTAGTTAATTTGAGACGCTCTAGAGCTCCAGGCGCTCCTCGCTGCCGTCGATATCACAGAAGCGGGCGACGATATTGCGGACCGAGAAAAACGCAAGGCGGCCGTCGTTGGCACTATCGTGTTGCTCGCCAATGCCCACCATGTGCTTAAAACCCGCTTGACGCACCTTGTCGCTCGCAACCGCGTCGTCCTCAAGTGCGGCCTCGCCGGTCAACACGATCCAACATTCCCCCGGCTTCCAGCCCGAGAGCTCAAACTTGGGATTCGCACTCAGCTCCGCCCACACATCCTTGTCGCGCGACGTGCAAAACCACAGCTTACCGTCATCGACCATGGCAAACGAAAACGGCCTCACGCGAGGCTGATGCCCGTCGGTCACATCGGTCGTGGCCAGATACCACGCCGGAATGCGCCTGAGATACGAACAGGCGCGCTCAAGCTGAGCCGTGCGGTCGTTGTCGGTCATAGGGACCCCTTTCTTGCGCTCGAATCGCGCCTAAACAAGTTGAAGATTGATGCCGATGACGCAGATGAGCAGCAGCGCCGTCACCACCGCAGCCAACGCATCGCCGCGGCCAAATGCAAGCGCATGCAGACGCGTGCGGCCCTGTTCGCCGTGATAGCAGCGTGCATCCATGGCAGCAGACAACGTCTCGGCATGACGGAACACGCCCGTGAACAGTGGAATCGCCACACTGCCGAGCATACGCACGCCGCCGAGCGGGCCACCCGTTACGCGTGCACCACGGCTTGCCTGCGCATCGGCCGTCTGCTTCATCTCGGTGGCAAACTGCGGCATAAAGCGCAGCGCGATGCCCATGATCATGCCGAGCTCGTGCGCAGGGAGCCCCACACGCGCAAACGGCGCGAGCAGGCGCTCGAAGCCCGCGGTGAGGTCGAGCGTCGGTGTGGTGAGCGTGATGGCGCTCATACCGGCCATCATCAAGGTCAGGCGGCACGCCATAAAGGCGGCAGAACGCAGTGAGCCCTCGCTTATCTGCAGAAAACCGAGCTGCCACAAGATGCGCCCACTCTGATCGGTAAACAAGTTGAGCACCGCGACCACGACGACGATTGCCAGCAGCGGCGCCATCGATGATAGGACCCGGCGCAACGGCACCCGGGACACGGCATAGATCAGGACAACGAAGATTGCGACCGGGGCCAGTCCGCGGAAGCTGCTGACTGTGAGCGTCGTGATCAGAAACACAAAGCCCAAGAGCAACTTGGTTCGCGGGTCCAGGCGGTGGATTGCACTATCGCCGGGATAGTAACTACCAAACGAAAACGCCTCCATCAGCAGCCCTCCTCTCGCGCGACCGTCTTGGATTTAGCAATGTCCGAGACGTTAGAAGAACCGTCTGAGCGACCGATCAGCAAATTTGCCAACTCGTCGGCCAACGACTCAACCGTATAGAGCCCGCCGCGACGCAGCGGCACGCCCGCCTCCGTAAGCGCCAGCGCCATACGCTGGGCGGCGGGAACGCCCAAGCCGATCGACTTGAGCTCATCGGCATGCGCAAACACCTGCACGGGCGTTCCCTCGGCAAACACCGCGCCCTCGTTCATCACAACGATACGGTCACAACAATTTGCCAGGTCATCCATGCTGTGCGAAACCATGACAACGGTCAGGCCCTCGCAATGGAGTCGATCGATGAGCCCTAGGAAATCCCTGCGCGCAGCCGGATCGAGCCCCGCCATGGGTTCATCGAGCACCAGGACCTCGGGCTCCATGGCAAGCACGCCGGCGAATGCCACGCGCCGTTGTTGACCGCCCGAAAGCTCAAAGGGGCTCTTGTCGCCGACCGTGGAAAGGTCGAGGCCCACGCGTGAGAGCGATGACTCGACACGACGGTCGACTTCATCTTGCGGCAAGCCAAGGTTGTGCGGGCCAAACGCCACGTCCTGCGTCACGGTTTCGGCAAACAGCTGACGCTCGGGATATTGAAACACCACGCCGACCTTGGCCTTAACCGCGGCGGCGTCTTTCTTGTTTGACAGATCGAGCCCCAGCGCGCAAACGCTTCCCTCCTGGGGACGAATCAAACCGTTGAGATGCTGGACCAGCGTCGACTTACCCGAACCGGTATGACCTGCCAAGCCCAGGAACTCGCCGCGACGCACCGTCAGCGATACATCGCGCAGCGCCCACGGGCTGCTGGGGTCGTTTCCCCAGAGAGCCTGTTTGCTCGATTTGCCCGCAACGGCCGAGCGCTTATGCCAGCGGCGACGCTCGCGCGGACTGAGCGAATAACTGTACGAAACATGGGATAGCTCTATGACGGGCTCCGACGCGTTGCCCTCGTTGTCTACCGGAACAGTGCCGTCAGCGATTTCCAACTGGGACGCGGAAGGCCGCCCTGCGGTGTCTTCCCCACTCCGGTCGGCATATACCTGCGCAATCTCGGCGACCATATCCGCCTCGCGCACCTGCGCATGAACGGGCACGCCCTTCGCACGAAGCGCCGTGCCCAAGCAGCACGACGCCGGCATATCCAGGTTGAGCTCCGCGAGCTCATCTGCCCGCGTCAGAATCTCCTCGGGCGTACCGAGCATGGCAACGCGCCCCGCCCGAAATACCGCGACACGATCGGCCTCGGCGGCCTCTTCCATAAAGTGCGTAATCATCACGATGGTCATGCCGCGATCGTGCAACGCGCGGCAAGCCTTCATGAGGCCCTTGCGCCCACGCGGATCAAGCATCGAGGAAGCCTCATCCAAAATGAGAACGCGCGGCTCCATGGCGAGCACGCCGGCAAGCGCCACGCGCTGCTTTTGGCCACCCGAAAGCGCGTGGGTCTCGTGGCGCTCAAAGCCCACCAGGCCCACACCCTTCAGCGCCTCGCGTACGCGCTGCGCAATTTGCGCCGATGGCACGCCAAGGTTTTCGGGACCGAACGCAACGTCATCTTCGACAAGCGTTGCCACCAGCTGGTCGTCGGGATTCTGGAATACCATGCCCGCGGTCGAACGAATGTCGTAGACCAGCTCGGGGTCGGACGCATCCATGCCGTTGATGCGTACCGTGCCCGCATCGGGCTGCAACAGTGCATTCAGATGCTTGGCAAACGTCGACTTGCCCGACCCATTGCCACCGAGGATGCAGAAAAACTCCCCGTCCTCGATGTTCAGATCGACACCGTCGAGTGCCGACACGGCACCGTCATAGCTAAAGGAAACGCCCCGACACTCAATCATGCGCGGCCTTTGACCTGGTCCTTTTTAGGCGTGATGAGGTTGGAGACCGCCTTGTACACTGCAAGCGTCAATACCGAGTTAAGCACGGTCTTGATAAGGTTGAACGGCAGCACGGCAGGAATCATGAGCGGGGCGATCACATCGACCGAGCCATACCAGAACCATACGCCAATGGTAAGGTTTGCGACCATAGACAGCGCTGTAGCGGCAATGACGCCGAGCACCAGGCCAATCACGGCACCCTTATAGGTGTGCATCTTCTGGTAAACGATAGCCGCGGGCAGAATGTAACCCAGCGTGGCAACCAGGTTCATAAGCGCGCCGACCCAGTCACCCGTGGTGAGCGCATGGATAACGATTGCCATAGCGGCAACAGCGGTACCGGCGCCGGGACCATACGCAAACCCGCACACCATCGCCGGCACCAGCGACGGGTCATACGTCAAAAACGGCGCCGAAGGAAGGATGGGCAGCTGCACGTACATAAACAGGGCGCCCAAGGCGCACATCAGCGCCATGGTAACGAGCTGTTTGGTGCTCCACCTATTCGTGTTCTCAAAATGGATATGCTGCGACTGTTCAGACATAAGATCACCTGCCTCTTTCATCCGGACTCTAACCGTTGGTACTGGGATCTCACCAGTTCAGCCGGCATGCGAACCAACACACGCTCGGGTCGCGGACTCATCGGCTCAGTCGCAGGCACCTCGCCTGCTCCACGGCGCCCCTTTGGCACCGCCCGATTTACCGCCAGTGGGGAATTCCACCCCGCCCTGAAACAGCAATTGCAAGTGTAGCACGAGCAATCGTTCGCGCAAGTATGCCGAGGGTAATTTATGGTGGGGATCAGTTGCCGCAACAACCACGCTCCCCACCCATCCCAAAGTGACACGCCTTTCGCGGCAAAGCCGCGAAACAGCGACCGGGACACGTATCCCCATCAGCCACGATCTCCGCCCTCGCCGACCTCAAGGCCGTAAACGCAGGGAATCCGGGGGCGGGACGGGGACTTCTCTCCGGAATATTCCGCAGGACGCAAAGAGGCTCCGCAGCGCGAAGCGCGATGCGGAGCCTCTTTGCATGTCCGAGGACGTTCCGGAGAGAAGTCCCCGTCCCGCCCCCGGATTCCCGGTGGGAGT
>URIJ01000008.1 GCA_900547835.1 uncultured Collinsella sp. | reverse complement strand
TTTTTGAAAAAGTTTGCAGGCATTCTCCCAAGCGGCTTGCGCGATTGCCTCAGCATCCTCGCCGGTACGATCGACACGGTCGTTGACCAGCGTGTTTGCCGTAATGGAGATCATTGCGGGCTCGCATTCAAGACCGCGGATGGGCTCCGGAGCCATATACGGGCAATCCGTCTCGAACAAAATTCGATCGAGTGGGGTTGCCGCAAATGCCTCGCGCACATCGTCGTTGCGCTTAAAGGTGGCCGCACCGCCATAGGCGATATAGCAGCCCAAATCCACAAAGCGCTCCATCGTGGCGCGGTCCTCGCCAAAACAGTGCAGCACACAACCAGCCTGGGGCACACCCACCTCGCGCAGTACGTTGTACGCATCAACGTGCGAGGTGCGCTCCCCATCCGAGTCCTCGTGACGCAGGTGCAGCTCCACCGGCACATTGCGGCGCACGGCAAGCTCGAGCTGGCGCGCCATGCAATCAATCTGCACGTTATGGGGTGCCGGCGCGATATCGTCGTCATAGTCCATGTGATAGTCCAGGCCGATTTCGCCAATACCGGCGCATAAGGGATCATCGAGCGCAGTCACAATCTGGGCATGGATATCATCGGTATAGTCCGGTGCGCCATACGGATGCACGCCGGCAAGATACTTGATCTGCGGGATATCCTGCATCGGAAGAATCTCGCGCACCAGCCAGTCGCTATAGTCCGTCACGCTGCGTTTGTCAGCGATGGGGTCGAACATCGTCACCAACAGGTCGACGCCCGCAGCTTTGGCGCGCACGAGCGTCTCGGGCACTTCTTTGCCCCAAAACGAAAGCAGGTGCGCGTGCGTATCGGCAAGCGGCGCCAAGGGCACGGGACAAGCAACCGTCTTCTTTTTCTTGGTAAACGTCACGCGTTCGACATTAGGCGTCATGGGAAAGCTCCTGAGCCAAGCGGACAAAGGCGGCGACGTCGAGCGTCTCGGCGCGCGTGGTAGGTGCGATACCGCAGGCCTCAAAGGCGGCGTCGAGCACGTCCTTAGCAAAACCGTTGGCGCTCATGGAATTGCGGATGGTCTTGCGACGCTGAGCAAATGCAGCGTCAATCACGCGGGCCACAAACTCGCGATCGAGCCCCTCGGGCACCACGCCGTCAACACGGTCGATGCGCACCACGGCAGAATCCACATGCGGTGCCGGCATAAAGCAGCGCGGCGGCACCTCAAAGCGCCCCGTCACCTGCGCATACAGACCGAGCTTTGCCGTGTAGCCGCCATAGGTCTTGTTGCCCGGCGTTACGCCAATACGATCTGCAACCTCCTTTTGCACCATGACGACAGCGCGCTTAAGCGCGGGCATCGTCTGGAAGAACTGAAGGATGATCGTCGCCGCCACGTTATAGGGCAGATTCGCGACAAACACCGTGGGTTCACTACCGGCGGCCTGCTCAATCTGCTCCGGCGTCACCTTGAGCGCATCGCCCATGATAAAGCGGAAGTTGGCATAGTCGGCGGCGTGGGCGTCAAGCACCGGCTCAAGCTCGGGATCTGCCTCAATCGACGTAACGCACGCCGCCTCCTGCAGCAGGGCCAACGTCAGCGTGCCGCAACCCGGGCCGACCTCGAGCACGCGCTCATCGCCCGCAAGCTCAGCGAGCTCACAGATACGTTCGATCACATGGTTGTCGATCAGGAAGTTTTGGCCCAGGCGATGCTTGGTCGCAAGGCCAAACTCCTCTAGCAGCTCCCTAGTTGCCGTGGGGTTTGCCAAAGGCGAAGTTGTCATGGTTGCCTCCTTAACATGGTGGCTGCATCGTAAAGTAAAAGGGCATGGACCGTTGCGGCCATGCCCTTACAGCTAAACAGCAAATTGCCGATATGGCGCGCAGCGGCTTAGCCCAGACGCGGGAACAGCGGATCGCCCTTCTCGACGGGCTGACCACCAGCAAGCAGGCCCCAAGCGCAAATGCCCTTGAGGTCGTCGCTCGCGGCCTCGTCCTCGCAGGACAGGCGGCGCAGAGCCTCGGCAGAAGTCTGGGGCATGAGCGGCATCAGCAGGTGAGCGGCAATGCGGATGGCCTCGAGCAGGTTGTAGATCACAAACGCCAGCTCGTCAGCCTTGGCCTCGTCCTTGGCAAGTGCCCAAGGCTCGGAGTCCTCGATGTAGTGGTTGGCGGCATGGATGAGCTCCATGACCTCGTCCTTAGCTCCACCATAATCGAGCACGTCCATCTTGGCCATGTAGCGCTCGACCAGACCATCGGCGATCTTTGCCAGCGGGTTGTCGAACGCATCGAACGATGCGGGCTTGGCGGGCGCGCAACCATCAAAGTACTTGCCGCTCATGTTGAGCGAACGCGAGATAAGGTTGCCCCAGCTGTTGGCCAGGTCGGCGTTGTAGACCTGCTCCATGCGATCGAAGCTGATGGCACCGTCGGTGCCGGGGACGACGTCGGTCATAAAGTAGTAGCGATAGCCCTCGACGCCCAACATGTCGATAACGTCCTGCGGAGCGATGGCGTTGCCGCGGCTCTTGGACATCTTCTCGGCCTTGCCGGTCTCGGCATTGCGCACGGTCAGGAAGCCGTGGGCAAAGACGTGCTCGGGCAGGGCCTCGCCGATGGCCATGAGCATGGCGGGCCAAATGACGCAGTGGAAGCGGATGATGTCCTTGCCCACGATGTGGAACTGCGCGGGCCAGCGATAGGCCAGCTCGGCACGCGCCTCGTCGGTGTCGACACCGTAGCCGACGGCCGTCATATAGTTGAGCAGCGCATCGAACCACACGTAGGTCACGTGACCCTCGTCAAACGGGACCTGAATGCCCCAGTCAAAGCTCGTGCGGCTCACGGAAAGGTCGTTGAGGCCGCCCTCGACAAAGCTGCGCACCTCGTTCATGCGGAACGCAGGCTCGACAAAGTCGGGGTGCTCGTCGTAAAGCTTGAGCAGCTTGTCCTGGAAAGCGGAAAGCTTAAAGAAGTAGGACTCCTCCTGCACGCGCTCAAGCGGACGGTGGCAGTCGGGGCACAGGTGCTGGCCGACGCTGCCGTACTCCTCGTCGCCCTTCTGGACCTGCGTATCGGTGAAGTAGGTCTCGTCAGGCACGCAATACCAACCGTCGTAGCTGCCCTTATACAGGTAGCCGGACTCCTTCATGCGCTCCCACAGGTACTGCACGGCATGATGCTGGCGCGGCTCGGTGGTGCGGATGAAGTCGTCGTTGGAGATCTCGAGCTTGCTCCAAAGCTCCTTGAAGTGCGGAGCCTGGCTGTCGGTCCACTCCTGCGGCGTCATGTTGTGCTTGGCTGCGGCCTCGGCGACCTTCTCGCCGTGCTCGTCCATGCCGGTCAGGAACTTGACGTTATAGCCGGCGGAGCGGCGATAGCGAGCCTGAACGTCGGCGATGATGGTGGAATAAGCCGTGCCCAGGTGCGGATCGGCGTTGACGTAGTAGATGGGCGTCGTGATAAAGAACGAAGGCTTGCTTTGATCCATGGGGTTTGTCCTCCAGAAAAACGTTGCATACAGGGGATGATTCTAGCGCAAGGGCTGGATATCCTCCATCTATTGCATATCGAGCACCATGGCATAGACATCGCGCTTGCGGCGCGAATACTTCTGAGACAGGCGCTTGGCCACCGCAGAGGCGGGCTCCCCCTCCTCGAGCGCGGCGCGGATATCCTCGCGCAGGGCCTCGTCGGGATCCGCTGCCGCGGCGCCAACCGGCACGATACCGGCCTCCTCATCCTCGCTCGGCGGCGCGATGACCAGCGCAATCTCGCCCTTTACCTCGCCGCGAGCACGCAGCTCCTCGGCGAGCTGGGCGGCGGGCCCGCGCAAGACCTCCTCGTGCAGCTTGGTGAGTTCGCGGCAGACGGCAACCTCACGCTGGGGAAAGACCTCCGCCACGGCCTCGAGCGTCGCCACGATGCGATGTGGAGACTCGTAGAAGATGAGTGCGCCGGGCACCACGGCAAGGCGCTGTAAACGGCGCACGCGGTCGCCGTGCTTTCGGCCCAAAAAGCCCTCGAAGAAAAAATGCTCGCAGGGAATGCCGGACGAAACAAGCGCCGTGACGCAAGCAGAGGGCCCGGGAATAACTTCGACGGGCACATCGGCCTCACGCGCCGCCTCGACCAGCGCCTGGCCGGGATCGGACACGCTCGGCATGCCGGCGTCCGAGGCAAAGGCGAGGGTCTCCCCCGCCAGCAGACGGTCGACCAGGCCGACGGCGCGGCTGGCGATCACATTCTCGTCGCAACGGACAAGCGGCTTGGAAATGCCCAGGTGCATCAGCAGCTTTGACGTCACACGCGTGTCTTCGCAGCAGATGGCATCGGCGGCGGCAAACGCCTCGCCAACGCGCGGGGACAGGTCGCCCAGGTTGCCGATGGGCGTGCCGACCACATAGAGTTTGCCCGTATGGGCGCTGTTTTGCGTCATATCAACCTATTCAATCATGCCGCGCTCGAGCGTGCCGAGCGCCGCGCGGGCGTCCCATGCTGCAATGCGCTTCTCGGTCTTCCACGTTTGGAAGAACCAACCGGCAGCCGGCGCAAACGAAGCCAGCTGGTTGGCGATAAACACGCGCTCGTAGGCATTGCGGCCCTCGGGCGTAACCGACGAGTTGGCAAAGATCGCCGCGCCCGACCATTCGCCCACCAGCACGGGGAACCCAGTCGAAATCGCTTCTTTAAGCTCGCGCTTGTTACGGGAAATCGCCGTCGTCAGCCCGCGGGGGCTCGTGATATCGAGCGCATACTCGTCGCGGTAATGGTACAGGTGAAGGTCCATGTAGACGTTCTTGTACTTGGCGCCGCGCATAAAATGCTTCCACTCGCTGGGATGCCCCGACGACGAGAAGACGACGATCTTATCCTCGGGCATATATGAACGGACGAGCTCATAGGCATCGCGATAGAAGTTGCGCAGGTAGTGCGCCGGAATGCCATCCGTCATGGTGAAGAGGCTCTTGCGGACACTCATCTGCGGCGTATCCAGCAGCTCAATGCCCAGCAGGCTCTCGGCCTCGCCGTAGCGATCGGCCAGGCGCTCGAGCACGTCGAGTGCGACATGGCGGCCGTTAGTGGACGAATGCCACTCGGCGACAGCCTCCGGCGTGGCGGGCGAATCGTTGGAATCGCCCTGGCCACCGGGCACAGTTGCCAGATCGAGCAGCACGCGGATGTCGTACTTGGCAGCCCACTCAATTGCACGGTCGATGTAGTCGACAACCGAGATGTAGGAGGCATCGGACTCCTGTGAGCCAAAGGCATACCAAGGCACCGGCAGGCGCACGGCGTTGAGGCCGATCTGCGCCATGCGACGGAAATCATCCTCGCTCACAAACGTCTCGTAATGACGGCGCATGCGCTCGTTATAGGCGGCGGTGCCCATGGCCTCCTGCAGCTCGGCCGCGTTGGATGCACCGGTCGCCGCGTACAGCGACGGGGTCACCCAAGGCTCGGGAATAAACCAGCCAGAGAGATTAACGCCGAGTATCCTCTCCATCACTGCCCCCTTCGGATCGTGCAGGCCGAGCCTGCATCGTATTGCATAGGAAAAGTATCGTTTTGAGTATACCCGCGCGTGCGGACAGACGACCGAACGGTCTGTAAAGTGGCGCAAAAGCGGGAGGAATGTCTGAGCGGGCGGGCCCGAGATGTGCACGCACGTCGGAAGTAAGCGCCGGAAAGCGCGTCCCGTTTTTCGCAAAAGACTGGGATGCATTTTCCGCGGGTCCACATAAAAGAAAAGGACCCCTTTGCAGAGGTCCTAGTCAATTCAAGGTGGCGGGGAAGGGAATCGAACCCCTGACACGAGGATTTTCAGTCCTCTGCTCTACCAACTGAGCTACCCAGCCATTTGAGGTGTGCCTTGTTTCAAGGCTTGATTAGTATAACCAAGGACGCGTTCCGGTCAACCGAGAATTTTAAAAAAGTTTTTGAGCACAGCCTCGGTTCTATAAATCGGCACGTCAGAGGCATCAGCCGGCAGCAAGAAGTTTTTCACTCAGAGCCGCACGGGCAAACTCACTTGGCGTCATCCCCTCGGCAGCCGCCCGTCGACGAATGGCCTCCTTCATTCCCAGAGGAATCTTGACCGACAGCGTTGCCGTCCCCTCACCTGAGAGCGGGGGCCGTCCATGCACGATCCCACCAACGGTGTGTTCGCCATCCGGAAACTCTCCGCGCTCGTACGACTCGCACCACGCGTCAATCATTTCATCCGTTACAACCTGACCATTAGCGGCCGTATACGTCTTGCCCATCATCGACCCCTTTGCCGAGCCCGTTCAATCTCCTGCCAAAATTTCTTCTGGACTGGAGACAAGGCATGAATGATAAGCCACCCACGGACAAGCTCGACCGCGACAAGCTCCACGCTTCGTCCGTCTGGGAGCCATCCAATCGCAAGCCATCTCGGCGGCTCGTCCTTCGACTCGCGACGAATGCACTCAGTAACCGCAAGCCAAGCGCTAAGCACCTGCTTTTCCGTCAGGTGCTTTTTAGCGTTGGGATGAATCTCAACATCCATGCATCTTCTCCTCCATCTTACCCAATTTCGTATGACGAAAGTCCACTGTCGCCAATTCTTAAGCCGGCACGCGTTGGAGAGCAGGGGTCGAAACAATGATTGAAGGACGCTCTAGTACGGCCCAGGCGCCGGGGCAGGAGCACATGCGCCAAGGGCGGACGTTTTCGTAGCGCGCGAGGATATTGCCGTCGCGATCGATGAAGGCGATGTCGATGGGATAGGCCATAAAACACGTATGGACCGAAGAGCAGCGTGGAAACGCCATGACGAGCGGCAGGCCGTTGGCGGCAACCGGACGCCGTCCCAGCATGCCGCGCAGGCGCACGACAAACGACTCCGCCACCACAAACTCGGCCGGCGTCCAACCCAGCCTATTGAGTGCCCGCGCGTAGGCGATGTAGGACGAGACCGCGGTCACATGACCACCCCCGGACGCCATGGATCGACCGTCACCGCACGCTCGTGCGACAACGTTGTCGGCGCCCCCAGCGGAACGCCAGCGATGCTGAGAGAAGTCGGCCACGGCTCATAGTGCATGGTGCAGGTGTAGGTCCTAAACGTACCGGATAGGGAGAGCAGGCCACCATCCGATGCCTCCGCGCCTTGCTCGCTCGACACTTCGATCTGCAAGTCATAGCCTTCCATGGCATTCAGAATTTGAGTCTGAACCGTCGCCGAGGCATCGGCAGAGCTTTCGTCGCCCTCCCCCTCCGACGCCACGGCGTGCGCCAACACGATGTCGGGTACCACGCGGTCGAAGCGCGCGACAGCGCTGGCAAAGATCATGACGTTGTACGCGACGAGAGCCAGCACGAGCAGGACAGGCGTGACCACGGCCATCTCGACCGTCGCCTGGGCACGCTCCTCGCGCAAGCCCGCGCGAATGCCCATTACGACCCACCGCCAAAAGCTCCCACCAGCGTGGCAACATCGACGGTGAGCGGGATGGAGCCGCCGCCGGGCAGCGGGATCTCCGCAAGCGTGAACACCGTACCGCTAATGGTGCGTTCGACTTGATATTCCAACGCCTCGCAAAGCGCCTTGGGATCGGTCACGCCCAACGGAATACTTCGCAGTTTGTCTTGCGCTTGAGAGAGACCAGCAATGTCAGACCCCGGACTCTTAATGACGTTGGCGGAATCGGTCAGCACCGGCTTTCGCAGGCGCAAGTCGCACGGTTCCAGACCCAACGCCGCCATGGACGCCGAAACGGTATCGCCGAGCCACGATGCGATGGAACCCAACGCGCCGCTGCCCCCTCCTAGGCCTTTAATCATCTCGTCCATAAGTTCGTCGGCCGAACCTTGGATATCACCGTATCCTACGAGCAGCCGTCCCCAAACATCCATGACGCCATCGAGTACGCCGGCAACGCCGCCCGAGCGTTCCTTCAATGTCGAGAAAAATCGCGAAAGCACGTTGTTTTGCGCCGTCGCCTCATCGGGTGCCAACACCGCGGCAGAGATAGCACCGCGATCGCCGAGCCTGACTGCCGTGCTAAACGAAGAGTTGAGCTCATCGGGGCTCGAGATGGCACCCGAAACCGCAAAGGCAACTACGCCGTTGCGACCGGGCGGAGCGATACGCGGACGCTCGCCCGAAAGCGCTTTGATGGCCTGGTCAAACGCATTGCTCGCACGGTCGGTCTCGTCTTCGGTCTGACGTTCGAGCTCGAGCTCTTTGTTGCGGCATTCGACGTAGTCTTCCAGGACGTCTTTAAACTTGTCAAAGTGATACTCGAAGCCGTTTTCGATAGAGGTTGAAGGCGCCGCAACAGCACCAAGCGACGAAACGCCAAAATGGCATTTGCTGCATTTATCCTGTCCATCGTAATCGGCAACCGAAGCAAATCCGCCCGGCGTCCCTTTCTTATAGTTAGGGCAGGTCGTCCCGTAATGCAGATACGCCTTGTCATCGTTCACGCTCGTCGGCCACACCGCATCGGTATAGAGCTCCGTCGCCCGAACCTCATCAGAGTTGCGCGGCAACAGTGGAATATAGGAGGAAACCCTGTCTCCGTTCTCGGTTATATATGCCCGATCGACCTCCGCGCTCGCATAGGTATAAAACGCCTTACGCGCCGCAGACTCTGCCCTCATCTCGACACTCGAGCCGTGGGGCTTCTCATTTGTCAGACGCCAATGGTAGTAGTCCTTCGCGCGATCAAGGGCAACTTGAGGCTCCCACGTAACGCTCGAAGCGTAATGCGGATTTTGAACACCGGAGAGATCCGTTAGGCTTTTCGCGCGCTCCCACATACACGAACAGCTGCCGACCGAACCTTTATCCGATCCACCGCAATCCGCTAGCCAGGCACGCTCCTTTGCCTTCGCCGTCTCCTCCGATGCTTTTTGTAGCTCCTCGGCCGCGCGCTCCAGATCTTCCGACGCATCTTTAATGGCATCGGTCGAGATCTCGGAACCCTCGAGCGCAACAAAATCAGACTCGGATGTCCTGGGCACGGCAAGCGCCGTACCGGTATAGGCCACACTATCGGTATCCTGCGCCGACACCGCCTGCGTGGCACGCGCGGCGATCAGATACGGCAGAGCCGTCTCGATTTTCTGTAAGCCTTCCGATGCGCTTTTGGCAAACTTGTTGCGCGTTTTAATGATCTCAATCCCGGTGTCGACCATATTGCCGGCAACTGGTTCGGCACCCGGGATGAGGATGGCGACCAGGCCCGTCCCGATTGTGGCAAACCCCGCCAGCCCCAGACTCAAGATGCTCGCATCAACCACCGTGGCAGCCGTGTGATAGGACGACACTACGTTGGCACCCGCCAGCGCGCCGCTATCGGCCGCCACCTGGGTATCCCCGGCACGCGACATGCTCCATATCGCCGCGGTCGACGAAAACAACAACGTGAGCACCACTAGGATGACCACGGCAGAAGAAAGCGTGGTGTAGGCACCGTCTTCGATAAACAGGTCGATACCGGCGCGGCCCATAAAGCCGCCTCGCTTGCGATGGCAGCTCGGACGGCGCGTCAAAACGCATCTAGACCAGAAACGCTTAATCCCATGCAACAATCCACGAATCATAATCTCCCTCCAGCCATTCGGGACGCGATTGATACGAGACATCGACCTTGAGCTCAACGTAGCCGCCCTCGGCGGTACCACCCATAGCCTGCGCAAACGCACCGATCACAGGCAACGGCCTGACCTCGCCGGAAACGGACACGGACGAGACGCCACCCGCACCGGCCCGGCCAAGCTCGATATCCCACGACAACGGCCCGCCGGCATGAAAGATCGAAACGTTGGGCACTGCGGCAAGCCGGCGGCGGGTGAACTCCTTAAGATCGTCGTCCTCCGCCGTCGTCGTGGTCATGAGCCGCGCGGTCTCGGCGGCGGCAGACTCCATGACCGCGCGCGTATAGAGCAGGCACACCGGTTGCAGTGCGAGAAGGATGAGCGTCAGAAACGTCGGCAGCAAAAAAGCAGCCTCGACCGTAGACTGCGCCCGGTCCTCGCGCGCGATATCAATACAACGCGATGTCCTTAGCGCCCGCGGCGGCGTCGATAACCGACATCGAGGCACCGCCATGGGATGCCGCCCGCTCAACCAGCGCTGCCAAGCGTCCATCGGTGCCAGCACGCCAAAGTCCCGCAATCGCCAGCACGATCGATAGCAGCGCCACCGTGACGATGGCGTATTCCACAGTCGCTTGGGCAACCTCTTCACGCAGAACGCCATGCATTTCACGATCCCTCCTTTGAGCTTATTGTTTGCGGGACCAGGCGCACCGCGCGCAGACGACACGAAGCATCGCCAGCATCCGCGGCAACCGTCACCATATCGACCCAGCCGCGTCCGCCACGCACGATAGCGCCCCATACGTTGCCCTTAATATCGAGATAGCCGCTCAGGGCGAGCTGGGCCGTTGGCACCTCGCGGTAGGCGCGTAACATATCCGCCGCTGCCTCGGTCATCGGTCGGTCCTCGGACCATGCAAGCCGGACCGCAATCGCGTTGTCCTCAGGCGAATCCGTCGCAGTGCCAGACCGCTTGTCGAGCGTCCGCAGAAAGGTTTGCGCCGTGACAGCGACATCCGAATCGTCCGCATCTCGCATCTCATCTTTTTGAGACGCCACCGCCGAATCTGAGCCCGAATCGAAGGCGGCCCCAGGACGCTGCTGCCGCGCGGCGTTAAGCCCCCAAAGCACCGCCGCTATCGCCACGGTCAGGCATGCAAACACCAGCAACACCCCGATGGGGCGCTCGCCCTCTACAGGCTGTTGATGCCCTCGCTGATAGCGTTCCATAGATCTTGGACCTTGCCTTTAAATGCAACGATGGCAATAATCGCGATCACCACAAGCACACCCACCAAGATGGCGTACTCGGTGGTACCCTGCGCGCTCTCCTCCTGCAACAGCTCCTTGGCATGCTGGCGAGCGAGAATCGCCCGGCAAAAAGCCCAGTTCCAAGCCTTGTCAGCAACTTCGACCATCGTGTTCATGTATTCCTCCCTACATCATCCCGCCTGCTCCCAGCAGCGGGCCCAATATGGACAGAAGCAACGCCGGCAAGATGAGCGTGCCGGTGGGAATCAGCAGCTTGACGGGCGCACGCTCGATCTCGCGCTCGACCGCGGCGCGATGAGCCGCACGGATCTCGCGACTTTGAGCGGCCAGCGTCTCGGCAAGTGGGGCACCCAGGGCGAGCGCCTGCCCCACCGTGATGGCAAAGGTCTCGAGCGCTCGCACGTCCAGGTCGCGCGCGGCGGCCAACAACTCGTCCTCACGCGTGCCCACGCCCACCTGCCACGCCATGCAGGCCCGCTCAAGGCGAAGAGCCAGCACTGACCGGCGGTTGGCGCAGAAAATCTCAAGCGCCGCATCAAACGAAAGACCGGCCGAAAGGCCCAAGCGCACAACATCGATCATCTCGGACACTTCGCCGAGCGACACTCGCGCCGGGCCTCCCGCTCCAACCGCGCCCTTCACTCGCGCGGTCAGGGCATCGACCACCGAGCGACCCGCGGCAGCGACCAGCACCGCCTCGCGCTTGCAGGCCCCTGCGATCTTGCGCGCATCCGCCCGATCCAAACCCGTCGCGACAAATACACTCAGGGCACACAGGCAAGCCACAACTGCAACCGGGGCGCTCATAGCTCCACCCGCATAATGCGCCGGATAACCACCAGGGCAACGACGTTGAGGGCTAGACCCAGCACCACAGCGCCCGCGCCGGCAGGCGTCGCAAGACCGCGACGAAAATCTGCCGAAAGCAGCGCCAACACCGCGCACATGCCCGCCGGCATCGCCGCGACCATATGCGCAGACATGCGAGCCTGCGACGTCTTAACATCCAGGCGGCGCTTGAGCTCAATGCGCTCCCCCACCATGCTCGACGCCTCGGACAGTAAGTCGGCAAGCGGAGCGCCGGTGCGCTGTGACACCTTAAGCGCCAAGGTCACAAGCGAAAGACCGGGGGCGTCGATGCGCACGAGCAAGTCATCGAGCGCGTCGGTCGCCGAGATACCGCAATCGATCGCCGCCGCCACCCGCAAAAACTCGGTATGCACCGGCTCTTGCGCATGAGCGCCCACAAAGCGCATGCCCTGGGCCAGCGAATGTCCCGAGGCAAGCGACATGGAAAGTGCGGTAAACGCCTCGGGCATGGCCTCTTCTGCATCGTGTTGCTCGCGCCGGCTCTCAAAGCCATCCCGAGCGGCGCCAGCGGCAATCGGAGCAACAAGTCCCAAGGCAAACCCGAGGGGCGATAACGACACCATCGTTAGTAAAACGCAGCAGACACCGCTCGATAGCAGCAGAAACGCCAAACGCTCCGAAGCATCCTCGATCACGAGGCCAAGGCGACGCGCCGGAGCCAGCGATGCCCACGAACGGGCGATCTTTTTCAGCAGATCGTTTTCCACCAGCTCACGCGGCAGCTTCTCTGCCACCGTCTCGAGCGCCTGACGCGCCAGCTCCGCCGGCGGCACCTGCGGCACACGAGGTTCCGCCCCGCACGCCGTCGCAACAGAAAACCCTGCCAAACCCCCTACGACGAGGGGCACAGCGACCTCCATTCGTCCACCTCCTCTTGTGTGAGCGTCCCCGACCGCAGGCCTTCTGCGATAAACGGCGGCTCGCGGTCAAGCGTCCAGGTGCGCTCGGCGGCATCGAAAGTCACATAGCGCTCGAGCTCTACGCCGCCCGACGCGGCGCGACGCACCCCCGAATACGAGGAGACGAAACGCCTGCCATCGGCGTGGCGCTCGGACATCACGATGCCGTCGAGCGCCATGGCAATCTGCTCCTCGATGAGCTCGCTCGGCAGATCGATGCCATAACGTGCAAGCAACGTCAGACGCACCACGGTCTCCTGTTCTGAACCCGCATGAAGTGTGGTGAGCGACCCGTCGTGGCCCGTGTTCATGGCCTGCAACATGTCGCAGCACTCGGCACCGCGCACCTCGCCCACCACGATGCGGTCGGGGCGCATGCGCAGGGCATTGGTCACCAGGTCGCGGATCGTCACCGCGCCCTCGCCCTCAATTGAAGCCTCGCGCGCCTCTAGGCGCACCACGTGCGGATGATGCGCAAACTTGAGCTCGGCAGAGTCCTCGATCGTCACGATGCGCTCGCCGGTGGAAATCTCACATGACAACGCGTTGAGCAGGGTGGTCTTACCAGATCCCGTGCCTCCCGCAACCGCCAGGTCCTGTCGCAGCGACACCGCGCACGACAGCAGCTGCGCATACCAAAGCGGCAGCGACCCCAGCCCCACAAGCTCGTCCAGCGAGCAGATGCGGTCCGAGAACTTTCGGATGGTGAGAATCGGTCCGTCAATCGCCACAGGCGGAATCACCGCGTTGACGCGATAGCCCGTTTTGAGGCGGGCGTTGACGATGGGGCTGCGCTCGTCGATACGGCGGCCAAGTGGCGAGATGATGCGGTCGATAAGCACACGGATCTGCTCATCATCCTCAAACGCATGCTCGATGGGGTGCAAGACGCCGCCGCGTTCAAAGAAAGCCGAGCGGCAGCCGTTAATCATGATCTCGGTAACGGTGTCGTCCTCGATGAGCGGCTGCAACGGCCCCAAGCCCACCACGTCATCCAAAATCTCGTCGATGATGGTCTCGCGCTCGGGCGTCGCGAGATCGGTCGGTTCCTCAACATTGAGCGCCGCCTCCACCGCGGGACGCAATTCCGAGCGGGCAAGTGCCGGGTCGATATAGGCGCTGATACGCGCCACTTCGTCGTAACCCATGCGGTCCATCACGGCGCGCTTGGTGCGTCGTTTCACCGCGCGGCGACGCCCCGCATCTACAGGCGCTGCCGCCGCTGCAGCGCCGGCAGCCTTAATCCTCGTTTGCAGGCTCATCGCTGATCACCCTCGCGCGACCAGGGAAGGCGGATACGCGGGCGTTCGGTGCGCGTTGCACGGTCGGCGACCATATCGCTCCAAGGGCCGACGGCGCACCCCAGTTCCACGAGCATCTCGCGCGTGGCCTCGCGCACGCTGGTCGCAAAAGCGCTGGTCTGCCCCACTGCCTCATCAGCGCGCCCAAACGCCATGAGCGCGGCGAGATCCTGCCCGCCATCGGCGATACGAATCTTGGAGCTCAACGCACAGGCAATCTCAAAGCGCATGGCGACGTCCTCGTCTGCCCCGCGCGCACCGAACCGGTTGAACACGGCGCTCATGCGCGTGCGCGGCACACCTACTCGACTTGCCAGTTCAATGACGCGCGACGCCGATGTCGCGGACGACACCGCAGCATCGCCAACGACCAGGCAACGGTCGCTCGCCGCCACCGCAGCCGCCACGGCGTCGCCCCAAAAGACCGAGGTATCGATAAAGACCACGTCGGATTCGCGACGCAGAACATCAAGCAGTAGCTCCACCGGACATGCCATGAGCTCGGCTTGCTCGGGCGCCGCGACGGGACCCCAGAGCGTAACGCCCGGCGCCACGCGCATCGATGTGGCTACGATATCCGGCTCGGTGAGCGCGCCCGCCGCCGGCTCGATAAGTGCCGCCATATCGCGCGGAGCATCGACGCCTAACAAGTCGTAAAGGTTTCCAAACATCAGGTCCAGGTCGAGCACGGCGGCACGCAAGCCCAACAGCGACGATGTGTGTGCCATGGTGGCAACGATCGTCGACTTGCCGCAACCGCCCGAACCCGAAATGGCGCAGATGACCGGAGCTCGATGCTGCGGAGCGGCAGCGTCTGCCGGCGGCATCGGAGGCGGCGGGGCGGGCGTCGGTGACAGCGTCCCCGTCTCCCCCGCCGCAACCACACGCTGCGTCCAAGCCGGCATGGCAGCTTGTTCGGTCTGCGAGGCAGGCTCGTTCTGTGCAATCTGCTCATGCTGCATCAGCGACAACTCGCCGCACCCGGCAAAGCCCTCAACTTCGTCGAGTTCATCCGCCAGATTCACGCCGTGCACGTATCCCATATCTACAGCCGGGGAGTCGCCAGCATGCTGCGCCGGCTCTCCAGCGTCATCGTATACAAGGGGGTTCCGGGGGCGCCGACCATGCTCGGCTTCCGCTTTTCCATAATCATCAACACGCGGGCCTCTTGTAGCGCGAGGCGCCCCGGGTTCCCTATCAACAAAAGCATCGGGCTCAATCGTCATGCACCGATCGGAATCAACCGCTCCCTCGCCCGCGCGCCCGTTGCCGCATATACTGTGCGCAGCGATGACCTCGGTCGCCCCTGCGCGAAACAGCCCCTCGATATCCGATGGATCGAGTGCTTCTATCAACACGACCACGCGACTCACGCGGCCTTCGGCCGTCAGGCGCGCAACAGTCTTGCGCACATCTTCGGTATCAAACAGAGACGCCGCGATGATGGCAGCCCCGCGGCGCGACGGAAACGCCCGCGCCATGGAAACCAGCCCGTCCAGGTCACCCACGCGAAGCACCTGTGCACCCGTATCACGGCCCTCGACTTCCCGCTGCAACAGCCCGTAATCGCCGCACGCGCAGCACGCAAGCCAGATCGCCTTCATCACTCGTCGCCTCCGCTCTTTTTGCCGCGCGCCGTGGCGGGAATCGTCAAGCTGACCGTTCCCTTGCCCGATGCCCCCAGCAGTTCCTTGACGTCTTCGGGGTCAGCCGCCAGCGTCACCCATTCGATCTTGCCCTCGCGCGTGGCACCGGAATCTTCACTGGTATCGATCACGTACGCGCCGCACAACCGATCGGTTACGCCGTCTTTTTGCACATACACATCCACGTAGCTGCCCACGCCCGTAGCACCGCCGACCGAGTGCTCGGCATCGACCGCCACCGAAACGGCGACCTTGCCCTTAGGCACCTCGAGCTTGTGGCTCTCGGCCTTGGTGTAGACATTGCAGATCACGGCGTTTTTGGGAATACGCGAAGTCGTCACGTCGCCGCGCACCTGGCGCAGCTCGGTCGCCGCGTCACGCGGCAGCAGGCTCGTCAGCCATTCCTGGGTTATGACATTGGTCTCATCGAGGGTCTCGCCCACATCGATATCGCGCGCCGCGACGCATACCTCGACGCGATCGCCACCGTACTTGGCCAAGGTCTCAGCCTGGACCTGTTCGGCTTGCGAGCGGATCGACGAGCCGTAAACCATGCAGAGCAGAGCAGCGAGCACGCCCGCGACCAGACTGATGGCGATGCGCTTGCTCTTGTTCACGGCCGCTCCTCTCATGGCAGTGCCGGGCGAATGCCCGTACCACCATTGTCTGGGCGGTCAGAGTGCAAAGCGGCGCAATCGCGATCTTGGTTTTCGATGTCAAACCAATCGCCGACCAAAAGCTGACCAGCCCGTCAAGCTCATGGCAAGGTTTTGGTCAGCACGTCAGCAAACTGCATGTTTCGAGGCTTTTCCGCAGCAAAAAAGCCGTCTCCCGAACAGTTGGGAGACGGCTGTCATAGGAAAAATCAATTACAGATGGACATCGGGATCGAGCATTTGAGCACTCACGCGCATGGATGACGCCAAGTTTTGGAACGTTTCCAAACGCAGGCTGTCGATCTGCCCGGCGTCCTCGGCCTCGCGAACGGCGCAGCCCGGCTCATGGGTATGTGTGCAATCGCCAAACCGGCACGCGCGCGATGCCTCGACAATCTCGGGGAAGGCGCGCGCCAGACCCCGCTCGTGACCCACGAGCGGTAAGCTGCGCAGGCCCGGGGCATCGGCGATCACGCCGGCGTCGCCCGGCAGCGCCACCATCACGCGCGCGACGGTAGTGTGACGGCCCTGGTCGTCGCGTTCGCGCACACCGCCGGTCGCCAACGTATCGTGGCCCAGCAGTGCATTGAGCAGCGTCGACTTGCCGGCACCCGACTCGCCCAGAATCATGGCGCAGCTCCCGGCAGGCACGCAGGCACGGACCTCGTCCAGGCCGCGGCCCTCGGCAGAGGACGTCACGATCACGCGCACGTCCGGACCCACCAGGCGGCGCACGCGGTCCAGATCGCGCTCGAGCTCCTCGGCATCGCAGCGATCAGCTTTGGTGAGCACCACCACCGGTTCGGCATCGCAGTCGAGCGCCAACACCAGCGAGCGCGCCACGCGGTCGAGCAGCACCTCACCGGCACCGAGCGCCTGCACGATTAGCACGCTATCCACGTTGGAGCAGAGCACCTGGCGCTCTCCGCGGGCACGGCCGCGCCAACGCTCAAAGCTCGTACGGCGCGGCAGCACGCACTCAATCACGCCCATATCGTGCCCGGGAGCGCGGCGCACCGCCACACGGTCGCCCACGGCAGGCAGCAGGACCTCGTCCTCGCCGCGCGACTTGGCAAACCCCACGGCATGCTCGGCGCGGAAGGTATCGTTGGCAGTCGCCACCAGCGGAAACCCGCGATCCAAGCGCACCACGGCGCCAAGCTGCATCTGCTCGGGCTCCTCGGCATGTGCGCAGAAATCATCAAAGGCAGTCTGCTGGGCTTCATCGACCGGCAGGTCATCAAACGCCGGAACATCCTGCAGCGCATCGAGCCCCGGTACGCTCGCCAACAACTCCTCGGCAGACACGGGCGCTTCGGTCGCGAGCTTCCGACGACGATCGCGCTTAGCCCGCGCCCCCGTCGTCTTTTTCTTCGCCTTAGCCTTCGCCTTGCCCACAAGCGCCTCCCAGCACCATAAATCACAACTGAGCAGGTATTTTAAATCAAAAAGAGCTGGCCGGGCAAAGCCCGACCAGCTCACAAACTTTCCCTCAGCCCTTTTCATCCGCACGGAAGAAAAGCCAGCAAGGATACCGCAGGGCCCGCCCCGGAAGCCCTTTCTCCCGAACGATCCCGCAGCGCGAAGCGCGAGGACCAGTGAGGGAGAAAGGGCGTGGGGCGGGCCCGGACGAGTACGCTACTCTTTCTCCACAGCGCGCATGATCGCCTTGTAGATCTCCATAAGCGGGATGATCAGGAAGGCCAGGCCCAAAGCGGCAAGAACGCCCTTGAGCTCAAGCGTCACAGGGCCGAAGAACATCTCGGCAAGCGTCGGCTGCACGGTCACGATCACCGTCAGCACCAGTGCCAGCGCGGCAGAAGCCCACAGCCACTTGTTCTGCTTCTTCATGGTGAACAGCGACGCACGACGGCTGCGCATATTGAAGCAGTGGAAAATCTCGACCATGTTGAGCGTGATGAACGCCATCATCACGCCTTCCTCGTCGGCATTGCCGGCGATCATATCGGCGATGTGGATGTAGCCCATGTCAAAGTACACGCCCACAAAGAAGCTCGCCAGCACCAGCACGGTGATGATCAGGCCCTGGACCACGCAGTCCAGACCCATATGTCCGGCAAAGACGCCGTCCTTGGCGTTGCGCGGCTTGCGCTTCATGATGTCGCCCTCGGCATCCTCCATGCCCAGCGCGAGCGCGGGGAAGCAGTCGGTGACCAGGTTCACCCACAGCAGCTGCACCGGCTGGAAGATGGTAAAGCCGATGAGCGTGGCGATGAACACCGAGAAGACCTCGGCAAGGTTGGCCGAAAGCAGGAACTGGATGACCTTGCGGATGTTGTCGTAGATGCGACGGCCCTCTTCGCAGGCACCGATGATGGTGGCGAAGTTGTCGTCGGCAAGCACCATGTCGGCGACGTTCTTGGTAACGTCGGTGCCGGTGATGCCCATACCCACGCCGATATCGGCGCGCTTGATGGACGGGGCGTCGTTGACGCCATCGCCTGTCATGGCCACGATCTGGTCGCGCGACTTCCAAGCCTCGACGATGCGGGTCTTGTGCTCGGGTTGGACGCGGGCGTACACGCCGTAGTCCTCGATGTGCGCGTCGAGTTCCTCGTCGCTCATGCGATCGAGGTCGGCACCGGTGATGGCATGGTTGCGATCGGTGACGATGCCCAGCTGCTTGGCGATGGCCACGGCGGTGTCGATGTGGTCGCCCGTGATCATGACGGTGCGGATACCGGCATCGTGGGCCTCGCGGATGGCGTCGGCGACCTCGGGGCGGACAGGGTCAATCATGCCGGACAGGCCGCAGAAGACCAGGTCGTGCTCGAGCGCAGCGGGGCTGCAGTCGCTCGGGACCTCGGTGTAGGTGCGGCTTGCCAGCGCCAGCACGCGCAGGGCCTCGTCGGCCATGGCCTTGTTGGCGGCCACGAGCTCGGCGCGACGCTCCTCGGTCAGCGGAACGACCTTGTCGCCGTCGTAGATATGGGTGCACAGGCCGATCACCACGTCGGGCGCGCCCTTGGTGTACTGCTCATACTCGCCGTCCAGGGTCTCGACGACCACGGACATCATCTTACGGCCCGAGTCGAACGGGGCCTCGCCCACGCGCGGGTGCTCGGCAGTCAGGCCAGTGAGGCCCGCCTTGCCGGCATCGTTGACGAGCGCGCACTCGGTCGGCTCGCCCACGGCCTCGCCCAGCTCCTCATCCCACTGGGCATCGGAGCACAGCGCCATGCCGGCCAGGAACTTCTCCTTGGGCGCGGCGAGTTCGTGCTTGACGACGGTCATCTTGTTCTGGGTAAGGGTACCGGTCTTGTCGGAGCAGATGGTCTGCGTGCAGCCGAGAGTCTCGACGGCAGAGAGCTTGCGGATGATTGCCTGACGCTTGGCCATCTTGGTCACGCCGAGCGAAAGCACGATGGTCACGACGGCGACCAGGCCCTCGGGGATGGCGGCGACGGCAAGCGAGACGGCGACCATAAAGGTGTCGAGCAGGGCGGTCGGGTCGGTAAGAACGTTGCCCACGCCGTGGCGGATGATATCGACGCCAAAGATAACGACGCAGATGACGATAACCATGATGGTGAGGATGCGGCTGAGCTCGGCAAGCTTCACCTGCAGCGGCGTGAGCTCTTCCTTGGCCTCGGCCAGGGCGCCGGCGATCTTACCCATCTCGGTGTTCATGCCAGTGCCGACCACGACGGCGCGGCCGCGGCCGTATACCACGGTGGAACCCATGTAGCACATGTTCTTGCGGTCGCCGAGCGGCACGTCATCGGTGCCCGCGGCGAGCTCGATCACGTTGGCGTGCTTCTCTACGGGCACGGACTCGCCGGTGAGCGCGGCCTCTTCGATCTTCATCGTGGCGCTCTCGAGCACGCGGCAGTCGGCCGGGACGGAGTCGCCCGCCTCGAGCATGATCACGTCACCGGGCACGAGCTCGGCGCTCGGCAGGTGCACGAGCTTGCCGTCGCGCAGAACCTTGGACTGCGCGGCGCTCATCTCCTGCAATGCCTCGAGAGCTTCCTCGCTTTTAGCCTCCTGGACCACGCCCAGCACCGAGTTGACGATAACGACGAACATGATGATGGCGACATCGGCAAAGTCCGCCTCGCCCTTGACCATGCCCGTGAGTGCACTGATGACGGCGGCAACGATCAGCATGATGACCATGGGGTCGGCCATCTGCTCAAAGAAGCGCTTCCACAACGGCGTCTTCTCGGCTTCCTCAAGCTTGTTAGGGCCTGTCTTGGCGAGGCGCGACGACGCCTCGTCGCTGCTCAGGCCGAGGTTCTCATCGACACCTTGGTCGCTGAGTACCTCCGCCGCGGCGGACAGGTATTCCTTTTGCATATAGAGTCCCCTCCTGGGATTCGGGCCACTCAGCAGATTGATGCCCGATCATAATTCCCAGGAGAAGGGCAAGGGCTCATCAAGGCTGCCGTGCTGAGCGGCAGTTGATAGTGGAGCTATGGTACCCCAAAGCGACGCGTCTAGCCAAAACAATCGGTTTGGAAATATGGTCCGCACGCAACGGTGCAGACCGTGTGATGCTCAACATTGGTAAAACGTTTTTTCTTCGGCACATCGCCAAACTGACATATCGCCCAGATAGCAGCGGTTAGAGCGGTTGGTAAATTTTTTCATATACCGTTTATCCCGCAAAAAATGAACTTCTAATTCGGCATACGGTCGATTTTATGGGGTATTCGGTCAGCATTTCGTTATAATCAACACGGTTTTATTTCTTATGGTTTATCTATCAGCGCAAGACGATGTCAGATGGAGGTCTGAATGTACAAGCGCACCAAGATTGTATGCACCATGGGTCCCGCCTGCGATAGCGACGAGACCATCCGCGAGATGATCAAGGCGGGCATGAACGTCGCCCGTTTTAACTTCTCGCACGGATCCTACGACGAGCACCACGGTCGCATCGAGCGCGTCCGTCGTATTTCCAAGGAGCTCGGTCTGCCCGTCGGCATCCTGCTCGACACCAAGGGCCCCGAGGTCCGCACCGGCCTTCTGGTCGACGGCAAGAAGGTCGCCGTCAAGACCGGCGACAAGATTGTCGTCACCGCTCAGCCCACGTCCGAGGATTTCCACGGCACCGCTGAGCACATCTCCCTCGACTACCTGGCTCTGCCCTCCGAGGTCGAGAAGGGCTCCCTCATCCTGATCGATGACGGCCTGGTTGCCCTCGAGGTCGAGTCCGTCGACGGCCAGGACATGACCTGTGTCGTTAAGAACGACGGCCTGATCGGCGAGCGCAAGGGCGTCAACATGCCCAACGTCAACATCTCGCTGCCCGCCATCACCGAGCGCGATCGTCAGGACATCCTCTTTGGCCTGACCGAGAACATCGACTACATCGCCGCTTCCTTCATCCGTGACGGCGAGTCCGTCCGTGGCATCCGCAAGCTTTGCCGCGAGAACGGCGGCGAGCACGTGACGATCTTCCCGAAGATCGAGTGCGCCCTGGGCGTCGAGAACTTCGACGAGATCCTCGAGGCTTCCGACGGCATCATGGTCGCCCGTGGCGACCTGGGCATCGAGATCAAGCCCGAGCTCGTTCCCCACATCCAGAAGGAGATCATCGCCAAGTGCAACGCGGCCTACAAGCCCGTCATCACTGCTACGCAGATGCTCGACTCCATGCAGCAGAACCCGCGCCCGACGCGCGCCGAGGTTGCCGACGTTGCTAACGCCATTTACGACGGCACCGACGCCGTTATGCTGTCCGGCGAGTCCGCTGCCGGTAAGTACCCGGTCGAGGCCGTTAAGATGCAGGCCAGCATTGCTCTCGAGACCGAGAAGTACCTCCCGGCCCACGCTCCGCTCGAGGTTCCGGCCGATGCTCACGGCACCCGCGTCGTCAACAACGTTGTGGGTATGTCCGCTGTGAACATGGCTACCACCGTTGGCGCCAAGTGCATCACCGTGCCGACGACCACCGGTCGTACCGCTCGCCTGATCTCGCACTTCCGTCCCAACATGCCGATCTGCGCGTTCTCCCGCCACGAGTGGGCCGTCCAGCAGATGATTATGTACTGGGGCGTTATCCCGCACCAGGCCGAGATTACCCAGGGCACCGTCAACGGCACGATCGTCAAGGCGATCGAGACCGCTAAGGAGCTCGGCTACGTCGAGGCCGGCGATCTGACCGTCGCCACCGCCGGCGATCCCCGCATGAGCGTCCAGCTCGAGGACAAGGTCTCCTCGACCAACGTCGCTTACGTCGCTCAGGTGCGCTAAATCGCACTTGCAAGCACACTTGCATTGCAAAGGGCCCGGAAGGCTTCGCCTTCCGGGCCCTTTTTTGTACCAATGCCAGCACACAGCAAAACACGCACTCATTTCTTTACCAAAAGCGCAAAATCCACCCTTCGAGGCCAAAAAATAAAGCCTCAGGCGCTAAAAGTGTTCACCCGGTGGCAAACCCACACCTTATCCGATGCTGCTGAATCGTTTTAGCAAGAGCCGGATCGACCGCGTTTTCGGAAGTGCGGGGAAAAATTGCTTACCCCCGAGCACAAGCCCTTTTATTTCAACAAAACCCCTGATAAAGTTGGCTTAAATACCGCTTGTGTCTGACCTATTTGTCTTTTTCCCCGCACTTCCGAAACGAATAGCTTTTCTAGCCCAATCAACGCTCAAACGATCGGATCGCCATGTCATTTCTTGCCTGCGGACCCACGGCTTTTCAGTACTATCGCATCCCGCCCCAGATACTCGGACTCTATCCGGCAATCCTGCCGCCCGACCATGACCATCGCTTGGTGCATTACTCAAAACAGCCAGTATTTAAAGACTTGCTCGGCACACCAGTTTGGAGATTCGTGGGCGAAAGAAAACAACGCGCGAACGGAAAGCTATTTCACAGCCGTCTGCTAACCCAAGAGCCGCCTCCCGGGTCGTTTAGGCAAACTGAACATGGATTTGATGTCACGTCGCCCGAGTTTACCATGCTCAGCCTTGCTACGCAGGTCTCACGCAACCAGTTACTCATGGCTTGCCACGAGATGTGCGGCTCCTTTGCAGTGTTTAAGCCCTGCGAGCGAACGCAACAACAACTCGATGAAGCCATTTCGCTTAAGCTCATTCCACCCAACTGCGGTTGGGAGCGTGTTGTCGACACCAAGGGCAATGACACCAATTTGTGGAAGCGCCCGCCGCTCCTCAGCGCGGCGGATATCGCCGCGTTCGCCAAGCAGGCTGCAGGCCTGCGCGGCGTTAAACAACTGCGCTGGGCGGCCGAGCACATGACGGGGCAGACCGCCTCGCCCTTCGAAGTACAGACCTCCATACTTGTCTCGCTCCCCCGCAACGAGGGCGGCATGGGTATCAACATCGCAAACAACGTGCGCATCCCACTCAGCGACGCCGCGCGCTCACTGTATGACAAAACCTGCTGCTACGCCGATATCCTCATCGAGAGCAACACCGACAGCATGGGCGTCATCTTGGAATGCCAAGGCCGCTCCGCCCACGATGGCGAAGCCGCAAGTCTCTCCGATGCCGAGCGCACCACCGCCCTCACAAGCATGGGCTATGACGTTATCCAGATAACCTATGAGCAAATCAAAGACACGAAGAGCTTTAACAACATCGCCGAACTCATCCATAAAAAGGCAGGGCTCCCCTACATCCCAAAGACCGATCAGGAACGCACCACCGAAGATGCCCTGCGGCGGGAGCTATTGGTCGATTGGGATGAGCTGTTCGCCGTCAAGCCGGCCAGCTAGCAGCTAGCGATCAGGGGGACTGCGGGAACGTCAGAAGCAGCAACGCGAGTCGCAAAGCCCACCTCGGTCAGCTCGATGACCTCGGTAAACGTTGCGTCGAAGAACTCCTCGGTCAGCAGGCGGTATGGCGGATGGTCGGGCTCACCGGGGTTTTCGCGCACGATCTCGTGCATAACGCCGATGGTCTTGAGCACATACTCCTTATGGATGGGATACTGCCCAAAACGCGTCGCCGCAGTATACAGGCGATCGGTCGCGCGCGGAATCGAAACAATGCCGAGCGTCTTGCCAAACCAGTCAAAGTCGCCTTGCTTTTTAATGCGGAACTCCTCGCACGGCTTGCCGCCGTGCGCCTCCAGGTACTGATTCACGCGCGTATTCCATACGGTATCGGCCACCAGATGCGACCAGACACCCAGCGTCAAATCGAGCAACGACTGCGCCACGTCCTCGGACGCAAGCGAGAACTCACGAGCGCCGGGACCGACAACCGGCTCGGCATCCCTGTAGCGCTGGGGATAGTGCACGCGATTCAGTCGCTCGCGCTCCTCGATAATCGAGGTCGCCGCGGCTGGCGCACCGGTGGGCGAACTTTTAAGCAACGGTGCCACATAGGTATCCCAGAACTCATGCTCACGAGGCTTAGGGATAGGCTCGGGCTTGGCAAAGTGCGTAATGCGGTACGGGATGGGATCGGCAATGCCGGGAACCATATAGCCCACAAAAATGTCCGGAACCACGCAGCCAAACAAAAAGGCATTGCGGTCGCGCACGCTATTGGCAAGCGCACCGGTGCGCTCCAGCAAACGCTCCGTCTGAGCGATATGAATGTTCCAGCTTGGCATAGCCACCCCCATAAAAACCTGGATAACTATACCATCACGGCAAAGCCGCGCGGGCGGCTACGCACGCTCTACGCAGCAACTAGTCCGTAGCACCGCTTTCGGTTCCATACGACGACGAAGACGCCTCGACCACATGGTGATATCGATCGATATAGATTGCACGGGCACCCAGGCGTCGCACCAAATCCTGGTGATGTGTGCTCATCAAGACCGTCTTACCCGCCGCGACGTAGGCCAGTAGAAAGTTGACCACGATATCGCATGAATCCTCGTCAAGTCCGTTGGTAGGCTCGTCGAGCACCAGGATATCGGGGTTCATCGACACGACGGCAGCCAGCGCAACGCGCTTCTTTTGCCCGCCCGAGAGCTGATAGGGAGAGGCGTCGGCAAGGTCGGCAACCTGGAACAGTCCCATGGCATCGCGCACGCGGCGCTCGAGCTCGTCTGCCGGCAACCCCATCTGCGCGGGACCAAAAGCAACTTCCTCGCCCACCGTAGCGCAAAAGAGCTGGGCATCGGCATTCTGGAACACAAAGCCCACG
>URIJ01000007.1 GCA_900547835.1 uncultured Collinsella sp. | reverse complement strand
AACCCTGGACCTTGGGATTAAGAGTCCCCTGCTCTACCAACTGAGCTAACGACCCAAAGCTAAAGTCCGTTGTGGCGGACTTTAGAGGAGATATCGTGTGGTGGGCCGTCAGGGGGTCGAACCCTGGACCTTGGGATTAAGAGTCCCCTGCTCTACCAACTGAGCTAACGACCCGATATCAACACGAAGCAAGAACTGGGGTGGGTAAAGGGACTCGAACCCTCGACCTACGGGACCACAACCCGTCGCTCTAGCCAACTGAGCTACACCCACCGTGTCCTGTGCGCTTCGCGCTCGACTATTATTGCAAGGAACGCCACGCGATGCAAGCCCCAATTTTCAAGAATTTTGAAAAGAGTTTTTCGAGACCATTTCGAGCAAATCCCACCGGTTTCATAGGAGTAAACTTGCCCCACTGCAAATGCTCGAAAGGACCGGCATGAAAGAACTCTCCAACCGCACGGCAACGTTTACCGATTCGGTCATCCGCCGCATGACACGCATCTCCAATAAGTACGGCGCTGTCAATCTCTCGCAGGGCTTCCCTGACTTCGATCCCCCAGCGCAGCTGCTCGATAGCCTCAGCACCATCGCCACCGACCCCAAGCCGCTTTACCACCAGTACTCCATCACCTGGGGCTCCCAGGCCATGCGCGAGGCGCTTGCCGCCAAACAGGAGCACTTTATGGGCATGCCGGTGAACCCCAACGAGAATATCGTAGTCACCTGCGGCTCCACCGAGGCCATGATGGCCGCCATGATGACGGTCACGAACCCCGGCGACAAGGTCGTCATCTTCTCGCCGTTCTACGAGAACTACGGCGCCGACACAATCCTTTCGGGTGCCGAGCCCATCTACGTGCCGCTCAACCCACCCACATTCGACTTTGACCGCAAGACACTCGAGGCGGCCTTCCGCGACAACGACCCCAAAGCCATCGTCCTGTGCAACCCTTCCAACCCCTGCGGCAAGGTCTTTACGCGCGAGGAGCTCACCTTTATCGCCGACCTCTGCAAAAAGTACGACGCCTACTGCATCACCGACGAGGTATACGAGCACATCGTCTACGCGCCCCACGAGCACGTCTATATGGCCACGCTGCCCGGCATGTTCGAGCGAACCATCAGCTGCAGCTCGCTGTCCAAAACGTACTCCATCACCGGCTGGCGTCTGGGCTACACCATTGCCCCGGCCCAGATCACCGAGCGCATCAAGAAGGTCCACGACTTCCTCACCGTGGGTGCTGCCGCTCCCCTGCAGGAAGCTGTCGTCACCGCCCTCAACTTCAACGACAGCTATTACGATGAGGTCCTTGACCTCTACACCGCCAAACGCGACCTGTTCTGCCAGGGACTCGACAGCATCGGTCTTGAGCATAACGTGCCGCAGGGCGCCTACTACGTCATGATGGACATCTCTGAGTTTGGCTATGACAGCGACCTCGAATTCTGCGAGGACCTCGCGTCTAAGGTGGGCGTGGGCGCCGTGCCCGGCTCGAGCTTCTTCCGCGAGCCCGTCAACCACCTGATTCGTTTCCACTTTGCCAAGCGAGACGAGACGCTTAACGCGGCACTGGAGAACCTCAAGTCCCTGCGTGATAAAATCAAACCGCGCGGGTAAGGACGGCCCGGCAACTAAAGTAACTAAAGAAGCCCTGCACCGCCGAGTTGCGGGGCTTCTTTTTATAGCGCTTTCTTAAATGGTTTAGCGCACTATACTTTAGTCACGGAGCAACTCGTCCCAGAGAGGAATACTATGGCAGAGCAGCAGCTTATCGGAGCGCTCGAGGCCGGCGGCACCAAGATGGTCTGCGCCACGGGCTATGCAGACGGCACGGTCCTGGAGCGTGAGCAGATCGTGACCACGACTCCGCAGGAGACCGTCGAGGCCGTCAACGCATGGTTTGCCGACAAGGGCATCGCCGCGCTGGGCATCGGCGCCTTTGGCCCCACCGCAGTCAACCCTGCCTCGCCCCAATACGGCAAGATCCTGGAGACGCCCAAAACGGCATGGCGCTACTTTGACCTGCTGGGCACCATCCAAAACGAGCTCAATATTCCCTGCGGCTACGACACCGACGTCAACGTCGCCTGCCTGGGCGAGGTCACCTTTGGTTGCGCCCAGGGCCTCACAGACGTGATCTACCTGACCATCGGCACCGGCGTGGGCGCCGGCGTGCTCTCGGGCGGCCAGCTCGTGCACGGCATGATGCATCCCGAGGCCGGCCACATCCTGGTCACGCGCGACCCGCGCGACACCATTGGCGAGCACAGCGCCTGCCCCTTCCACGACAACTGTCTCGAGGGCCTCATCGCCGGCCCCGGCGTTAAAAAGCGCTGGGATGGCAAGAGCGCCGGAGACATGGCCGATGACTCGGAGGCCATGGACCTGCTCGCCGGCTATCTGGCACAGGCACTCATGACCTACACGCTGTGCTACGCGCCGCAAAAGATCATCATCGGCGGCGGCGTGGCCGACCACACCCCCATCGTGCCGCTCGCACGCAAGAAATGTGCCGAAATGCTCAACGGCTATATCGTCACGCCCGAGGTCAACGACATCGATACCTACATTGTCAACAACAGCCTCGAGGGCAAGCAGGGCATCATGGGCTGCCTAGCCCTGGGCGCACAGGCGCTTCAGTAGCAGACGCACCCACAGGGCGTGGCGCGCTCGGCAAATCCAACCTACGGAACGACGCCACCACGCCTCATATAAGCCCTCAAATAAAAAAGGCCGCCTAGGACCAAACAATACGTCCTAGGCGGCCTTTTTGGCGCACATCAGCGACCGTAAGAGATATCGGAGCACAACGCCCGTTGCCGCTCCACAGCAGTCGATCATCACATCGGTGATCATTCCAGCGCGTCCCGGCACAAAGAGCTGAATCGTCTCGTCGATCGAAGGAATCAGCAGCAGGAACACCGCCGTGGGCAGCAGCACGTCAAAGGTGCGCCGGCCCTCAAAATCAAAGGCGTGCGTTGCCAGGATGCCGAGCACCATATACTCGGTAAAATGCGCGCACTTGCGAACAACAAAGTTGGTCACCCATTCATATGGAAGTCCCACGCCGTGCAGGAAACCGCGGATAGCTTCCATGACCGTTAGACTCAGTGAGCCCGACCCCGAGCCGGGAACCAGCGAATTGCCCCAGATCAAGAGCGCCATCAGGCAGGTCACGACCGCCCATTTTCGATTGATCTTAACCATGCAGAAGTTATGCCTCCGCGCGGAGCGGCGCAAAGCTGGCGGTACCGCCCTCGATAACGCTCAGATAGGCACGGCCCGTACGCTTGGCGGTAGAGGACTGCAGGCGCTCGATCTCTTCCTCGAGGATCTGATTGACGCGCTCGTGACGACGATTTTCCATAATGCCGGCGGCAATAGCCTCGGCTCGCTCGATGCTCTCGCGCGAGATACGGGCAGTATCCTCGGGGAACACAGCACTGTGACGGCCGACATAGGCGGGGACAGCAGGCTGAGGGGCAGCGACGGGAGCGGGGGCCGTAACAGGAGCAGGCTCGTCAATCTCATCCAGGATCGCGGTGGCGGCGGCCCACATGTCCTCGTGGCCCGAGTAATCGGCCATGGGGACATCAACCTCGAGCGAGGCATCTGGAAGGTCGCCGGTGTTGATGCGATCTTGGGCATCAATCGATGCGGTGATGGCTGCAGGCTCATCGAGGTCATCGAGATCGATGTCCGCGGCACCGGAGATGATAGGCATGCTGGCGAGGTTTGCATTGTACGGCGCAGCCTCAGCCGCCTGCTGCTGGGCAGGAGCGCCCCACAACGAGCTTTCGGCGGCACGGCGGGCGGCAACGGCCTCCTCGTCCGCGGCCATGGCTTCATCAACGTACGAATTGTCGGCAGAAGCGTTCGCGTCCGCCGAGGTAGCGCTGTAGGCGTTATTGGCTGCCGCGTTGGCGACGAGTGCCACGAAAGCCGCCGTGCTGCCCGCAGGGGCGGCCTGGGAGCCAGACACGGCGCGTGCCGCGGCGGCGATGTCGTCGCGATTGAAGGAGCCGGTCTGCCCGCCGTTGGTGAGCTCGTCGATGGCGACTTGATAGACGTCGCGCGAGTGTGCAGGGTCGCAGCTCACCGGCGAATCGTCGTCGAGCATACTGTCGATCATGGACCAAGCCTCGGCCTCGTCCATGGCATCTGCGGCTCGAGCGATGGTAGGGACACCATCATCGGCATGACGGCGCTGGAACGCACCAGTCAGGCCGGAAAGGAATGCCGAGGTAGACTGCTCCGCCTGAGCCTGAGAAGCAGAAGCCGCAGCGTAAGGAGTCGCATCCTGCTGCTGAGCTGGAATCGAGGCGGTCTTGAACTCGCTTTGATGCTGATTGAGATTGGCGGCACCGCCCATGGCATCAGGCTGGAACAGACGCTCTTCACGCTGCGCACGGTACTCGGAGATACCCAGCGAGGCGGCATAGATACCCACGCCCGCCACCGCGCCCACGGCGAAGGGAACCGCACCCGCCACGACCGTCTCGTTCACCGACGAAAACGGCAGCGTCGCGGCATACATAACCACGGGAGCGGCAAGGCCGATCCCGCACGAAAGTCCGGCAAGGACTGCTCGTTGTGTTGCATCAGAAGAAGCCATGAGCTCTCCCCATCTTCCAGCACCCAAATCGCATCATTCAGTTGGCTGCGCGAGAGAAGATGAAGCGGGGCTATGCCCCAAAGCAACGGTATATGGTTCGTTTCATCTGCGTTTTCCGTCGCGAAGCTTAAAAGCTATTATGCGAAACCGCCCTGTCGATTGCAAGCGACGATGTCGGATTGAAACGGGAAACCTGCTGCTTGCCAGTCTTATGGTCAAAAATAAGCGCGGAGCGGCGATATGGAAAAGGGCCGAGGCTCAAAGCCCCGACCCTTTATCGCATTGATGACTATCGCTGCGCGTGGATGACAACCTAGAACGTCTGCTCGTAGTCGCTGTGCTTTTTGGCCGAACGCACCAGGAACTCCTGGTTGGTGTTGGTGCCCTTAAGACCCTTGATAAACGACGCGGCTGCGCGCTCGGTGTTGTTCATGCCGGCAAGAATGCGACGCAGACCAAAGACAAACGGACGCATCTGCTCGTCGACCAACAGGTCTTCGTTGCGCGTACCGGAGGCAACGGGGTCGATAGCCGGGAAGATGCGGCGGTCGGCCAGGTCGCGGTCGAGCTTAAGCTCCATGTTGCCGGTACCCTTGAACTCCTCGAAGATGACCTCGTCCATCTTGGAACCGGTGTCGATGAGGGCAGAGGCCAGGATGGTGAGCGAGCCACCGTTCTCGATATTACGGGCTGCGCCCAGGAAGCGCTTGGGAGGATACAGGGCCGCCGAATCGACGCCGCCCGAAAGGATGCGGCCCGAGGCGGGCGCCGCCAAGTTGTAGGCGCGGGCAAGACGCGTAATGGAGTCGAGCACCACCACGACATCGCCGCCCAGCTCCACGATGCGCTTGGCGCGCTCGATGACGAGCTCTGCCACGCGAGTGTGGTTGTCGGCGGGCATATCGAAGGTCGACGCCACAACCTCGCCCTTGATGGAACGCTGCATATCGGTGACCTCTTCGGGGCGCTCGTCGACGAGCAGGCAGATGAGGTGCACCTCGGGGTTGTTAATCGAGATAGACTGGCAGATCTTCTTGAGGATCGTGGTCTTGCCGGCCTTGGGCGGGGACACGATCAGGCCACGCTGACCCTTGCCGATCGGCGACACGATGTCGATGGCGCGACCGGTAATGGAGTCCTTGCCGTGCTCCATGCGCAGCGGCTCGTTGGGATAGACCGGGGTGAGGTCGCCGAACTTGGGACGGTTGCGAATCTGCTCGGGGTCCAGACCGTTGACGGTCGTGATTTTGGCGAGGCCGGCGCGCTTGTCGCCGCCGCGCGAAGGACGCAGCGAGCCCTCGATGACGTCGCCCGTGCGCAGGCGCGCGGAGCGGATGAGGTAGGCGGGCACGAAGGCGTCGTCGTTGGACTTCATGTAGCCATGGGCGTGGATGATGCCGGAGCTGTCCGGGCGAATCTGCAGAATGCCCTTGATATCGCGGAAGCCCTCGGCCTTCGCAGCGGTGACGTAGATCTCTTCGACGAGCTCGGCTTTCTTCTTGCCGGTCGTCTCGATCTCGAACTCCTTGGCCTTCTCGCGCAGTTCGGCGACCTTCATGGCAGCGAGCTCCTCACGCGAAAGCGTGGGCTCAGTCGGAGCGGCATTGCGCTCCTTATTGCGCTGTTTGCGATCGCGCTGACGGTTGCGGCGATCGTTGTTGCGCTCGTCCTTGCGGTCGCTGCGGTCGTCATTGCGCTTGTGCTGGCGACGGTTGGGGCGAGCGCCGTCTTCGGCCTCGGCGGGCGCGGCGCCATCGGTTGCGGCGGCGTCGGCATTGGCCGCAGCGGCGTCATTGGCCTCGGCGCCGGAATCGACCTGCGCTTCGACATCAGCCTGCTGCTCGGACGCCTTGGCCTTAGCGGACTTCTTACGACCGCGCTTGGGCTTCTCGGACGCAGGCCGTTCGACGTCTTGGGGCTCGGCGGCATCAGTCGATGCATCGGCGGTCGTCTCGTCGGAATCCTCGGACGTACCCTTCTTGGCAGCCTTAGCCTTGGACGTGCGCTTAACAGCAGTGCGACGGCTGCGACCGGGGCGGACGTCGGCGGGCTCGGCATCGGCGGGAGCGGCCTCGGAAGTCGTAGCATCCTGAACGGGTGCATCGGCAGCAGTTGCAGACTCGACGGTCGCCGCAGCATCCCGAGCAGCTGCGGCTGCGGCTGCGGCCTTCTCTGCCTCGACGAAGGCCTTGGGCTTGCGACCGCGACGGTGCGGGCGCAAAGCCGGATCGACAACGGGAACTTCGCTGGCCTCGACAGACGCAGCGTGCTCAGCAGGCGATGCGCCCTCCCCTGCCGTGGAACGGACCGAAGCGTCAGTGAACTCGGGGGTTACCTGTTCAGCAACCTGCTCGGCCTTAACAGCCGTGCGACGGCGTGTGCGCGTTGCCGGCTTCTCGGTCGGCAGGTCGGCGGCAGGGGTCTCGGTGGCGGCAGGGGTCTCGGGCACAGACGGAGCTGCAAGCTCGGTCAGAGCCGCGGCCTCGCGCTCGGCAGCACGACGGCGGGCGCGCACCACCTGAGCCTCGCTAATCTGCGCCAACGCACGTGCCTGCGCGACCTCATCGGAAATCGGCGCCGAGGAGTCAGCTGCAACGGTGCGCTTGGCGCGCGTCGTGCGCGTGGTACGGCGCTTGGGCTTGGTGACCTCCTCGCCGTCAGCAGCAGGCTTGGCCGTGCGGCGCGTACACTTGGGCTTTGCCGGAGCAGCCTCCTCACCAGTTGCAGGCACGGCCTTCTCAGCCGCTACAGGCGTAGGCGTCGAAGCAGCCTTAGGCGTCTCAGGAGCCGAGGCTTGCGCGGGCGCCGCGACCTGGTCCGACGCAACCGGTGCAGCGGGAGCGGCTTGCGTCGTCGTTATTTCGTTTTCTTGCTGTTGATCAGACACAGTGTTTGCTCAACTTTCTTTTCAAGCCCTGTGATCACATGCTCCCTGCATAAACCTTCAGGGCGGCTAAACAGTCTAGCTCCGTCAAATACCGACGGACATCATTGATCTGTATCGAGATATTTGCGTCATATACGCAGCGTTAGTGTAACACAACCGCCGCCACCTGCAACTTAGTCATTGGGAACGCTCTTAAACGACTAGTCAAAAGGGGCACTCTTTGGTTTAACACCCACAAATCTGACTGCCTCCGCCAAAACTATGGCGGTTTACTACGATGAATCGCTCAACCGCGACCACTCCGAAACTTGTTGAACTAAAACCGCAGGTAGATGCCCTGCACTTTTTTGCGAAAAGCTGACGTGGTTGGAATTTCTCATATTCATCGTAGTAAACCGGCATAGTTTCGTATTTCCAGCAGTTCCAAATTCGTCAATACGTCGGCGTTTGCAAAAAAGCCCGACCTCCGTGGGAGATCGGGCTTTCAAGGCTTAGTTAAACCAAGTCTGTACGGTCAAATGACCCGCAGATTACATCTGCTCGGGCGCGGAAACGCCAACGAGGGTGAGCACCAGGGCGAGCGTCACGCGGACGGCGTCGCAAGCGGCCAGACGGGCACGCGAAAGCTCGGGGTCGACGGGACGGCCCTCGCTCGGCAGAACCTGGCAGGCAGCGTAGAAGCTGTGGAAGTCGCCGGCGAGTTCCTCAGCAAAGTGCGTCAGACGGAACGGGGCGCGGTCGCGAGCGCAGCTGGCAATCAGGTCGGTGAGCTCGTTGAGCTTACGCGAAAGGGCGAGCTCGGTCGGGTCGGTCAGCAGCGAGTAATCGACGTTCTCACCGATGGCCTTGGCGGCGACGGCCTTCATGCCCATCTCGTCAGCCTGCTCGGGCGTAACGTCGGCGGCACGGCGCAGGATGGAGCACACGCGGGCGTGAGCGTACTGCACGTAATAGACCGGGTTGGAGTTGTCGCGCTTCTTGACGGCCTCGATATCGAAGTCGACCATCTGGTTGGAGCTCTTGGAGATGAGCGTGTAACGGGCGGCATCGGAGCCGACCTCGTCGACGAGCTCCTGCAGGGTCACCATGGTGCCCTTGCGCTTGGACATACGGACGGGCTTGCCGTTGCGCAGCAGGTTGACGAGCTGGCCCAGCAGAACCTCAAACTTGCCGGGATAGCCAAGAGCGTCGCAGACGCAGCGGACGCGCTCGATGTAGCCGTGGTGGTCGGCACCCCAGATGTCGATGACGTGGTCGACGCGCTGGAACTTATCCCAGTGATAGGCAACGTCGGAGGCGAAGTAGGTGTACTCGCCGTCGGACTTGATCAGGACGCGGTCCTTGTCATCGCCCAGGTCGGTGGAGCGGAACCACAGGGCGCCGTCCTTGGTGTAGAGGTAGCCCATCTTGTCGAGCTTCTCAAAAGCGCGGTCGACGGCGGAGGTGCCGGCGGTCTCGCCCTCGGTGTCCTTCACATACAGCGAGCGCTCGGAGAACCAACGATCGAAGTCGCAGTTAACGGCATGGCAAAGGTCGCGCATGTTGTCGACCATCTTTACGTAGCCGCGCTCACGGAAGCTCTCCATGCGCTCCTGCGGATCAGCGTTGACCCACTTATCGCCGTCGGTGCGCCAGAACTCGGCGGCCTCGTCGATGATGTAGTCGCCGCCGTAGGAGTCCTTGCCCAGGGTCTCGGCAAAGTTGTCCTGATACGGATGGGTCTCGGGATGCTCGTCGTTCTCGTCGGCAACAAAGGCGTCGCGGTCGGCGATCAGCAGCTTGTGAGCCTCGTCGATATCCACGCCCTGCTTGGCGATGATGTCGGCAAGCTGCATATAGCGCGTGCTGATGGAGTTGCCGAAGGTGTTCATCTGAGAGCCGTGGTCGTTGATGTAGAACTCACGTTGGATGACGTAACCGGCGTGATCCATAACACGGCAAAGGGAGTCGCCCAGAGCGGCCCAGCGGCCATGACCGATGTGCATGGGGCCGACGGGGTTGGCGGAGACGAACTCGACCTGGGTCTTCAGGCCGCCACCGACGTTGGACTTAGCGAAGTCCATACCCTTCTCGCGAGCCTCGCCAAAGATGGCATTCTTGACGGCAACGGAGAGGTAGAAGTTGATGAAGCCGGGGCCTGCGATCTCGACCTTCTCGATCGCGGGGTCCTCGGGCATATGGGCAACGATGGCCTCGGCGATCTTGCGCGGGGCGCAGTGGGCCAGCTTGGCGGACTTCAGGGCCATGGTGGAGGTCCACTCGCCATGAGAAGTGTCAGCCGGTCGCTCGATAGCGCAATCGTCAAGTTCAAATGCAGAAAGGTCGCCGGCCTCCTGGGCCGCAGCAAGCGCAGCGCGTACCAGCTCTTCAATCTTCTCGGGCATAGATCCTCCTTGTGTTAAAGCCCCCGAGCTCTTGGTCACTCGTAGGGCAAAAGCCAGAGTTTGTAGCACTCTATCACAAGCGACGGGCACTGTCGCAGGGTAAAGCCAATCGATATTGCATATGCACAAAATTGACTACAGCTTGCATGGAGTCACTCAAAGATGCCAGTCTGCCTGCAGATTATGCAGGCGTTGAAAATGCATAAAGGTGTGAATGAGCTGCGCCTGTTATCGAATACTCTTACCTATCGGAGTTGTGTGCTTTTCCTGCATAAAGTAAGGGTTTGCGCACGTCAGCGTGTTATTCTAGACATACGTAAATTCGTATAAGTTGGAGGTAGCATGTTCTCAATCGGTCAACACGTCATTCATCCGGGTCAGGGAGTCTGCACCGTCGTCGGTTTTAGGGACGACACACCGCAGCCCATGCTACTGCTCGAGACCAAGCAGGGACATGCGCAGACGATCCTCATGTACCCCGTGGCGCAGGCCGACCGTCTGCACGCCGCCATCTCTCAGCAAGATGCCGAGCACCTGCTGAGCCACTATGACGAGCTGGAGTGCGACACCTTTACCGAGCGCAACAGCTCGCTTGAGGAGACACACTTTAAGCAGCAGCTCAAGCTGGGCGCGCCCGAGACGGTCCGCGTGGCAAAGACCATGATGCACCGCATTCGCCAGGCCGAGGAAGCTGATAAAAAACCCAGCTCCTACTACATGCGCGTACTCAAGGAGGCCAAACGCCGCTCCATCGAGGAGTTCGCCGTGGCCTTGGGCGTCACCGAGGAGGCCGCCGAAGCCCGCCTAGCCCAAGCCGCCCTCAACTAACCCATCCGCGCCAAAAACCACCACAAAGGGGACAGGCACCTTTGTGGTGGTTTTCTTGTTCTAGTAGTATTCATTCTTATCGATACCCACGAGCACAAGGAGTCTGTTATGTCAGAGCCGCTTACCGCCGGAATCACCCGCGACCGCGCGTTCGAACTGCTCAACGAGCACAACAAGGACCCGTTCCACATCACCCATGGCGAGACGGTCGAGGGCACTATGCGCTACTTTGCGCGCGAGTTCGACCCCGAGAACGAGGAGTTTTGGGGCACCGTCGGTCTGCTGCACGACCTGGATTGGGAGGAGCATGAGGACGACCCCATGAACCACACCATCTATGCTGCCGAGATTCTTGAGGGCGAAGGTGCGTCTCCCGAGCTCATTCGCGCCATCCAGACGCACACGTCCGACTTCAACACCTCGCTGCCCAAACCCGAGCTGCAGATGGAAAAGATCCTGTTTGCCTGCGATGAGCTCACCGGCCTGATCGGCGCTGCAGTCATCATGCGCCCGAGCAAGAGCGTTATGGACTTTACGACCAAGTCGCTCAAGAAGAAGTTCAAGGACAAGCGCTTTGCCGCCGGCTGCTCGCGCGACGTGATTTCGCAGGGCGCCGAGATGTTGGGCTGGGAGCTCCCCGAGCTCTTTGACCGCACCATCGCGGCCATGCAGTCCTTCGCCCCCGACCGCGATACCTTCCAGGCCTAACCGCCCACGCCACCTAAAACCGCCACAAAGGGGACAGGCACCTTTGTGGCGGTTTTCGTTTACGAGGGGTTTAGGGGCGGACCTGGCCGATGCCGCGGAGCTTGTATTTGTAGGTGGTGAGGGCCTCGGCGGCAAAGGGGCCACGGGCGTGGAGCTTTTGGGTCGAGATGCCGATCTCGGCGCCCAGGCCAAACTCGCCGCCGTCAGTGAAGCGAGTGCTGGCGTTGGAGTACACGGCCGAGGCATCGACAGCATCGAGGAAGCGCTCGCAAGCATCCGTATCCTCGGCAACGATGGCCTCGGAGTGCATCGTGCCGTAGCGGTTGATGTGTGCGATGGCCTCGTCCTCGCTTGCCACGACCTTCACGCTCATCTCGAGCGCCAGGTACTCGCGACCCCAGTCCTCCTCAGTCGCGGCGACGTAGTCATCGCCCTCTACAAAGCCGGCGTCGGCGCACGCGGCGCACGTGGCCTCGTCGCCGTGAATGAGCACGCCGTGGTCGTGCAGCACGGCAACGACCGCAGGCAAAAACGCATCGGCCACAGCACGGTCGACCAGCAGCGACTCGGCGGCATTGCACACGCCTACGCGCTGGGTCTTGGCATTAACGATAATGTTGAGCGCCTTATCAAAGTCGGCGGATTCATGCACGTAGATGTGGCAGTTGCCCGTGCCCGTCTCGATCACCGGCACAAGCGACTCGCGCACGCAGCGCTGGATCAGGCCTGCACCGCCGCGCGGAATGAGTACGTCGACAACGCCGCGGAGCTTCATGAGCTCGCCAGTGGCCTCGCGGTCGGTGGACTCGATCATCGACACGGCCTCGCGCGGGAAACCCTTGGCCTCGAGCGCATCGGCCAGCAGCTCAGAAATCATGGCACACGAGTGATAGGCCAGCGAGCCGCCGCGCAGAATGCAGGCGTTGCCGGTACGGATGCAGATGCCTGCGGCGTCGGCCGTCACGTTGGGGCGCGCCTCGTAGACCATAGCGACCAGGCCCAGCGGCACACTCACACGGGTCAGGTCCACGCCGCTTGCAAGCACGCGGTGGTCGAGCACGCGGCCCACGGGATCGGGCAGCTCGGCGAGCTTTTCCAGGCCGGCGGCCATGCCCTCGACGCGCTCGGGCGTCAGCAGCAGGCGATCGAGCAGTCCGGCCGAGGTGCCCGCATCGCGCGCGGCGGACATATCGAGCTCGTTGGCGGCGACGATGGAGTCGACACCGTTGCGCAGTGCTGCGGCCATGGCGCGCACGGCCTCCTGGCGCTGCTCATCGCTCGCCGTGGCAAGTGAGGCCGACGCTGCCTTGGCGGCAACGGCAAGATCGTGGACATACGTGGCTATATCGACCGACATGGGCGGCCCTTTCTCCTAGAAGTTTGCAACCATGGTAGCCGATTTGCGCATGGCCTCGCCCGCGGCGGTAGAATTGGTCAACCCGAAACACCGCAACGAACGGAAGACTCACATGGCCCTCATCACTTCGTACCACGTCCCCGGCCTTTACGTCGAGGACCACAGCATCGACGTCCCCCTTGACTGGCGCGGCCTGGAGCCGATGCTCCTGGCCGTCGGCAGCACCATGCGCCGCGGCGCTATGCCGGCACCAATCGCCGGCGCGCCCGAGAGCATCAAGCTCTTCTACCGCGTGGTTTGCGCGCCCGACCGCATCAACGACGATCTGCCGCTGCTCCTGTTTTTGCAGGGCGGCCCCGGCGGCGAGAGCCCGCGTCCGCTGTCGCCCACAAGCGACGGCTGGATCGAGGAGGCCGTCAAGCACTTCCGCGTGGTCCTTCCCGACCAGCGCGGCACCGGACGCAGTAGCTGCGTGGACGGACGCAGGATCAAGGCACTGGGTGATCGCGCAACGGCCGCCGGCGCCGATACAGCACGCTCGCAGGCGGACTTCCTCAAGCGCCACCTCGCCAGCTCCATCGTGCGCGATTTTGAATACCTGCGACTGGTGGGCTTTGGCGGCAAGCCGTGGGTCACGCTCGGCCAAAGCTACGGCGGTTTTTTGACGCTGAGCTACCTGTCGCTCTTCCCCGAGGGCGTGGCGGCGAGCTTTACCTGCGGCGGAATCCCCCACGTGCCGGCGAACGCACGCGAGGTCTACGCGCACACCTTCCCGCGCATGGCCGCCAAGACGCAGCAGTATTATGACCGCTACCCCGCTGACGTCGAGCGCGTGGCAGCCCTGGCCGATGCGCTCGAGGCTCAGAAGCCCGTGCTACCCGACGGCTCGCCGATGACGGTCGAGCGCCTACAGCTCATGGGCAGCGACTTTGGTATGAAGCCGAGCTTTGAGCGCATGCACTGGATTATCGATCATGCTTTTGTTGACGGTGACGGCACGCTGGCCTGCGGCGCCTCGGTATCTGACAGCTTTTTGATGCGCGCCTTCGAGCGCACCAACACGCGTACAAACCCGCTGTATTGGACACTGCAGGAGTTCATCTACGCCGACGGCGACACCATGCCCATTCGCTGGGCCGCGGCAGAAGAGAAAGCTCATCGTGCCGAGTTCGACACACTCGCGCGCCCGCTCATGTTTACCGGCGAGGCCATGTTCCCGTGGATGTTCGAGCAGATGCCCGAGCTCAAGCCCTTCAAGCCCGCCATGGACCTGCTGATGGAAGACACCAGCTGGGACAAGATCTACGACCCGCAGCGACTGGCGTGCAACGAGGTGCCCCTGCAGGCCGCGGTGTATTTCGACGACATGTACGTGGATTCGGGCCTGCAGCTCGATACGCTCAGCCGCGTGGGCAACTCGCATGCCTGGGTGACCAACGAGTTCGAGCACGACGGCCTACACGGCAGCGTGGTGTTCAAGCACCTCTTCGACGAAGCCCTCAACCGCGGAGACCTGCGCCGGATCTTCTAGCAAAGGAGTGTCCCCACCTGCCGGCACAAAAAGAACGTCCCCAAGTGCCGAACAAGTGCCGGCAACGACAATGCCGCAGGTAGAGAACGGAAAGCGAAAACGCCCCTAAGCGAGCAAGGTGACGTGAAAGAGGAGGGCATTGACCTTTTGGTCATGCCCGACGATTGAACGTCAGATTGCCGCTTAGGGGCGTTTGCAGCGTCAATTGGTTATGCGAAGACGATTAAATTATCCCTGTGTATCGCCGGCTTCTCGGCCAGGTTAGCGAGCAGGCGGTTGCTGGCGATCTGGTCCTGGCGGCGGCCGGCGGCAAGTTCCAGCACGTCCGAATCGGCCTCGGCGATACCGCGGGCGACAACCATGCCGCTCGGGTCGCACACGTCGAGCACATCGCCCTCGGCAAACTGGCCATCGACCTCGCGAATACCCACCGCAAGCAAGGAAGAGCCACGGCTGACCAGCGCCTTCGCAGCACCATCATCGACCGTCACCGAGCCATGCGCCTTGTCGCCCAGTGCGATCCACAGCTTGCGGGGTGCGATGTCCAGACGCTCCGCCGGCGGATCGAACAGCGTGCCCACGCTCTCGCCGCGGGCGAGGCGCACGAGCGCATCGGGCTCCTCGCCCGAGCAAATCACGCTCTGAATACCCGCCGTCATCAGGATGCGGCTCGCGCGAATCTTGGTAATCATGCCGCCCGTGCCCACCGATGTGGAAGAATCGCCCGCCGAGGCAATAATCTTGGCATCGATCTTATGCACGACAGGAACAAACTCGGCCGTGGGGTCCTCATGCGGATTGGCGGTATAGAGGCCATCGATGTCCGAGAGCGTCACGCACAGATCGGCAGAAACCAGGCAGCTCACAAGCGCCGCCAGTGTGTCGTTGTCGCCAAACTTGATCTCGTCGACGGTAACGGTGTCGTTCTCGTTGACGACCGGCACCACGCCCAGCTCCACCAGGCGCAGCAGGGCGTCGCGCGCGTGCAGGTAGGACGTGCGACGGGCCGTATCGTGGCGCGTGAGCAGTACGAGCGAGGTGAGCAGGTCGCGCGCATGGAACTCTTCGTCGTAGGCCGACGAGATGATGCACTGACCGGCCGAGGCGCAAGCCTGTAAGCTCGGAAGGTCGCCGACCGGCTTGCGGTCGAAGCCCAACACGGGATAGCCACAGGCGATAGCGCCCGAGCTCACCACGACCAGGCGCCAGCCAAGCTCGCGCAGCGCTGCGGCCTGGTCGGCAAGTCCGCCGATAAAGGAGCGGTTGACCTTGCCATCGGCGCCCACCACCGTGGACGAACCGATCTTTACCACCATCGTTTTATAAGAAGTCGTCATACGTCAAACCAATCAACTGTTCAGCGAACGGACGAACGGGCAAGCGAGAAAAATGATCCGTTTTCCTCCGTCGCATGCGGATCATTTTGCCCAGGGAAAGGCAGAGGCCGCGGCCATGTTCTTGCGCACGAGCTCGTCGCGCACCTGAGCCAGGCCCTGCTCCATGCCCACCACATAGGTCTGCGGGTACAGGAAGCGCTTGAAAGCTGCGTCCAGATGATCGAGCGCCCAAACACAGCGCTCGCGCGCGTCCTGGATGCTCTCACGCGGAGCCACTGCACTGCCATCGCGCACGATCGGCACCAGCAGCTCGCGATACTCAAGCTCCGACACGTCGGTCACCAGGGCGGCATCATTCACGGCCACGAGGGTATTGCCGCGCGCGGCACCCTCCCCCGCCAGATGGTCCTCGTCGTAGATCATGTCGCAGACCGGGCCGCCAAAGCCGTCGTAATAACGGCGCACGCGCTGCACGCCCGGGATCGTGCGCTTGTAGGGCTGCTCGGAGAGCTTGACCACCGGCGTCCACGGGTCGGCCTCGCTCGCACGGCGGGCGGAAAGCTTGTACACGCCGCCCAGCGCCGGCTGGTCATAGCAGGTCGCGAGCTTGGTACCCACGCCAAAGCTATCGATGGGCGCGCCCTGGTCGAGCAGCGACTGAATCGTGTACTCGTCAAGATCGTTGGAAACCGAGATCCCCACATAGGGCAGGCCCTCGGCATCAAACCGGCCGCGAACATACTTGGAGAGCTTGGCGAGGTCGCCGGAGTCGATGCGAATAGCCGACAGACGCTCGCCCACCGCCTCCATCTCCTTGGCAACCGTAATGGCATGCTCGCAGCCCTCGCGCACATCGTAGGTGTCGATGAGCAGCGTGCAGTTCTTGGGGCTCGACTTGGCAAAGGCGCGGAAGGCCTCGAGCTCGGAATCGAAGCTCATCACCCAGCTGTGCGCATGCGTGCCAAAGACGGGAATACCGTAGCGGCGGCCGGCGAGCACATTGGACGTAGAGGAGCAGCCGGCGACGTAGCTCGCGCGCGCAACGGCCAGGCCGCCATCGGGACCCTGGGCTCGGCGCAGGCCAAACTCGGCCACGGGACGGCCGTCCGCCGCCAGCACCACTCGCGCCGTCTTGGTGGCGACAAGCGTCTGGAACCCGACGATGTTGAGCAGCGCCGTCTCAAGCAGCTGGCACTCGAGCGCAGGACCGGTGACGCGCACCATGGGCTCGCGTGGAAAGACGAGCTCGCCCTCGGGGACGGCGTCGATATTTACATGCGCACGAAAATCGCGCAGGTAGTCGAGGAATGCGGACTTGAACATCGCGCCGCCGGCCGGGGCCTGGAGCGAGGCGAGGTAGTCGATATCCTCGGGCGTAAAGCGCAGGTTCTCGACGAGCTCGGGCAGCTCGGCGGTGCCGCACATGACGGCATAGGCGCTGCCAAAGGGATGGTCGCGGTAAAACGCGGTAAAACAACCCTGCTCATTGGCCTTGCCGCTCTCCCACAGGCCCTGGGCCATAGTGAGCTCGTACAGATCGGTGAGCATTGCAATGTCGGTGGGATGCGAGATGTCGGTCAAAGCCATGGGGCGACCTTTCGGATGTGTGGTGCAGAATTTGAGGGTTGGACGAGAGCAGAGCATGCGGACATGACGCCCGATGCAAATCGGTTAGAGCAGGCCCATGCTGGTCAGGATCGTGTAGCCCATAAAGATGACAAACGCGATGAGGGCAAGGACAATGATGATTTTTTGAGCCGGCGCCATGCCAGGGATCTCGTTCTCGCCCGTAGGTTCCTTGGAGGTAACCATGCGCTGGGCAAAGGTCATCTCGTCACGGCTCGGCTTGGGCTCGACGGACTTAAGACGAGCGGCCTTTTTAGGCTGAGGTTTGGGCGCGGCAGGTGCAGGCTTCGCAGCAGCGGGCTTGGGTGCGGGCGCGGGCTTGCGCTCGGATGCGGCGTTCAAGGCGACCTCCTCGGCCTTCGCACGCTCGGCGCGCAGGGCAGCCAGCTCCTCACGCTCGCGACGGGCCTCTTCCCGAGCCTCGCGGCGGGCCTTCTCAGCGCGGAGCTCTTCCAACTCAGCGCGCTCCTCGTCGGACAATGGTTGGGACTCAAGCTCGGCCATGGTATAGCCCTTTCTTTTAAAAAAAGCCGCCGACACAATGTCAGCGGCTTATCAAATCCAAGGGTGGAGACGAAGGGAGTCGAACCCTCGGCCTCTGCCATGCGACGGCAGCGCTCTCCCAACTGAGCTACGTCCCCAGGACAAGTCGATATTTTACCTACGGCTCGCCAACTGTCAACGCCCAATAACCAGTCTTTTTGGGACGCGGCTATTTTGACAACTTTTCGAACAGGCGATCCTCTCGATGATTTTTTAATCCCCGTCCCAGAAAAATCATCAGCGTGCGCTCTACTTTGCGCTGGTGAGGACGCCGGTGGTGTCGAAGGCGGGGGTGAAGCTCTCGTCTACCGCGCCGCCCTCTTGCCAGAACATTGTCGTAAAGCCCAGGTCGTCGGCATGGTCGAGCACCTGCTCGTACTCCTCGCGCGTCACGGCGCGCGCCAAGTCGCCGCCCTGCTCGCGCATGAGCGCATTGGGCGTGTACTGGTTCATGACCGAGATCGGCACGTCGCCCACCGTCTGCCACACCAGGTCCAGCACGCGACACGAATCGTCTGCATGCCCCGGCAGCACCAGGTGGCGCACGATGATGCCGCGCTTCATGAGCCCGTCCTCGTCCACCAGCTCTCCCCCGCGGCGCTCGATCTCGCACGTCATCTGTGCCAGGCCCGACACGGCCACGCGCGGGTAATCCTTAATATGAGAAAGCGACTGCGCAAGCCCGGCATCGGCATATTTAAAGTCGGTGAGCCACACATCGACCAGGTCGCCCAGCGCCGCCACGGCACTCGCGCGCTCGTAACCACTCGTGTTGTAGACGATCGGGATGACCAGCCCGCGCGCCCGTGCCGCGGCAATCGCGGCAGGCAACAGGTGCGCATAGTGCGTCGCCGTCACCAAATTGATGTTGTTGGCACCCTGGTCCTGCAGTTCCAGCATAATCTCGACCAGGCGCTCAGGCGAAATCTCAAGGCCAAAATTGCCGGTCGAGATCTCGTGGTTCTGGCAGTAGATACATTTAAGCGAGCAGCCGCTAAAGAAGATCGTGCCCGAACCGGCCTCGCCCGAGATAGGCGGCTCCTCCCACATATGAAGCGCCGCGCGGGCCACCTTGAGCGTGTCATCGGCACCGCATACGCCGTGCGCACCCTCGTCGCGCACCGCACCGCAACGGCGCGGACACAAATGGCAGGCGGGCGAAAAAAGTTCGGTCAACGACGTCGGCATAAAAACATGCTCCAAAACAACGATTCAGCAGCTCAAACGTAAAGGGACCAACCGCACAGACGGCTCGAGCCCAAGGCGCCGTAATCGTCCGACACGATTTTTGTAATGTCAAGACTGGAATCGATAAAGTGCCGCTTTATGATGTAGGTATTCCGCCCCCCGCGGAGCAACTGGGTGAACCGTCGCGTTTATTTAGGGAGCCCACACAGTCGTACCTAGTACAGGTATCCTTCGTTGTTAAGGACGCTGGAACAGTCGATGAGGGCACCCACCTGTTTTAGGTGGGTTCATTTTCGTAACGTGGGGGGTGGTTTTCTTTTGCCGAAAATCACCATACAGTCCATATGGATCCCCGCCGGCATCCCGACAAGCCATCGACAACATCCCAATATCTGGTAAGCGCGTGATTATCGCTGCGTGCAATTACATGCACCCCCCTTGGTCGAGTATTATGGTTCGGCTATGCCCTTTGCGCTTAGCAACCTTTGACCTTTTCCTTCGACGCTTGGCGGTTTTTAGATTCATGGCTTCATCCCCGAGCTACATACCGTACCTATGCGTGGCAGCGGCGGCTTTTATCACGACCTTCCTCGCGGTGCCCCTGGTCAAGCGCTTGGCAATTAAACTCGATGCCGTCGACTATCCTTCTAAGCGCCGCATCAACACCAAGCCCATCCCGCGTTTGGGCGGAACGGCGGTGTTTTTGGGCCTGGTCGTTGCCTGCATTGTGCAAATCCTAGGCACCTGGTACCTAGGCTGGCCACCCGTCCTGGTGCCGCACCCGCGCCTTCACATTAGCTATCCCATGCTGGCGCTCTCCTTTACCGTCATCTTTGCGACCGGCGCTATCGACGACGTCTTCCAGCTCAAGCCCAAGCAAAAGCTGGCCGGACAGGTCCTCGCCGCGCTTATCGCCTGTATCGGCGGCCTGCGGATCGGCGTCATCGTCAACCCGTTTGCCCCCGGCGAGATCATACTCGGATGGCTCGCCTACCCCATCACCGTAATCTATCTGGTGGCATTCACCAACATCATTAACCTCATCGACGGCCTCGACGGCTTGGCCACGGGCATCTGCGGCATCGCCTCGTTCACCATGTTTTCGATGGCCGTTCTCTCGGGCCGCATCGACGCCGCCGCGCTCTCCATTGCGCTCTTTGGCGCTTGCCTGGCCTTTTTGCGCTACAACTTCAACCCCGCAAGCATCTTCTTGGGCGACTCGGGGTCGCTGCTTCTGGGCTTTGCACTGGGCTCCATCTCGCTGCTCAACGTGAGCCGCACCGCCGCGCTCACCTCGCTTATCATCCCGCTCATCGTTGCCGGCGTGCCCATCATCGACACGTTTAGCGCCATCGTGCGCCGCAAGCGCGCCCACATTAGCATCGGGCAGGCCGACAAGGGCCACATCCACCACCGCCTAATCCAAGAAGGCTACAACCAAAAACAGGCCGTGCTGCTCATCTATGCCTGGTGCATCATGCTTTCGGCCGGCGCCGCCGCGATTAACCAGGTCGAGGTGCCCATGCGCGTGCTCATCTTTACCGTACTCGCCATTGGCTCGGCGGCCTTTGCCAAGCACCTGCACCTGTTTGAGCCCGTGCTGCGCCACCATTACAACAAGCGCACGCACGAGGACGAGCTCGTCACCCCCGACGATCCCGCCTTTAAGCAGGAGGAGCAGGCGGCAGAAGAACGCAGGGAGGAGCGCCACCACAGGCGCTAGGGTAAGCTGCCGAGGATGCGCCCAGGCGCCGCCGGCCAAACGCGCAGCCACGCCGCGCCCATCGCACATGCCGCCGCTCTCCCGCCCCTCGCGTACTTACGCCCCGACCCTCCAATAAACGCGTTATCATCTTGACCCATGAACATACGTTAGGAGCAATCATGCCAAACGAGAACAGCTACGAAGTCGCGCTGCAAAAGAGCAACGCCATTCGCGAGGGCCTGGCCAAAACGCCCGAGAAGTTCACCATGCTCACCGGCGACCGCCCCACCGGCCGTCTGCACCTGGGTCACTACTTCGGCACCCTCAAGGGCCGTGTTGAGCTGCAGAACATGGGCGCCAAGACCAACGTGCTCATCGCCGACTACCAGGTCATCACTGACCGCGACACGACCGAGCACATCCAGGACAACGTGTACAACATGGTCATGGACTACCTTGCCTGCGGCATCGACCCCGACAAGACCATGATCTACGCGCACTCCGCCGTACCCGCCGCAAACCAGCTCATCCTGCCGTTCCTGTCGCTGGTCTCCGAGGCCGAGCTGGCGCGCAACCCCACGGTAAAGGCCGAGATGGAGGCCTCGGGCCACGAGCTCACCGGCCTTCTGCTCACCTACCCGGTACATCAGGCCTGCGACATTCTGTTCTGCAAGGGCAACGTGGTGCCCGTCGGTCGTGACCAGCTGCCGCACATCGAGCTCACCCGCACCATCGCCCGCCGCTTTAACAACCGTTACGGCAAGGTGTTCCCCGAGGTCGACGCGCTGCTGTCCGAGACCCCGCTGCTGCCCGGCCTGGACGGGCGCAAGATGAGCAAGAGCTACGGCAACGCCATTAACATCTCGATGACCGCCGAGGAGACGGCCAAGCGCATCAAGAAGAGCCAGACCGACTCCGAGCGCATGATCACGTTCGATCCCGAGAATCGCCCCGGCGTGTCCGGCCTGCTTTCAACCGCCGCCATCTGCACCGGCCGTTCCGAGGTCGAGATTGCCGAGGAGATTGGCATGGGCGGCTCCGGCCAGCTCAAGAAGTACGTGACCGAGGCCGTCAACGAGTACTTCGCACCGATCCGCGAGCGTCGCCAGCGCTACGAGAACGATCTGGACTATGTGAAGGACGTGCTGCACGAGGGCAACCGTCGCGCCAACGAGATCGCCGAGCAGACCCTGGCAGAGGTTCAGGACGCCATGGGCATGGTGTACTAGGCAAAGCGCCTTCGCACAACATAGACGGTGAGGCTGAATCCTCACCGAAACAGGAACAGGCCCGCTGGCAGATAGTTGCCAGCGGGCCTGTTCCCGAAGTACACCGTTGAATCGCACAGAGGGGAGGGATGCGAATCAAACTCAACAGGGCAGGCTTTTTCATCGCCTATTGCCTGCTCCGTTGCTGAAAACAATATAGTTCACCGTGGTTTACTTTGCTGCGACAAACCGCGCCGCCATACCTTCTCCATAAGTTAACCTCGGTAAACCTGCCAAAACCACCACAAAGGGAATAGGCACCTTTGTGGTGGTTTAAGCCACGGCAGAGCCGCTAGAGCCCTGCAGGCCAGCGACAGGCGGCCAAGTCGACGTGCATGTCGTCCTTAAACGCCACACCCTCCCCTAGCAAAAGCTCACGTTGAGCATCGGGACCGCCAAAAGCAAAACCATCGCATATGCGGCCATCGGCAAACACCACGCGGTGACAGGGAATCTCGCCGGGGCGCGGATTGCCATGCAGGGCATACCCCACGTACCGCGCACTTCGTGGACGTCCAGCAAGCAGCGCCACCTGACCATACGTGGCGACCATCCCCTCGGGGATCTGCTCGACCACCTCGTACACCCGTTCAAAAAAGCCCTCAGACGCCATTGCTCGCTCCCTTCCACCCGGAATAGCATAAACCACCACAAAGGTGCCTGTCCCCTTTGTGGTGGTTTTGGCAGGTGGGCTAGTTAACGGGCTGGAAGAAGGCTACGGCTACGGCGCCGGGGCCTACATGGGTGCCGATGGTGGCGCCGATGGTGTGAACGGGCAGTTCGCCCTCGGTGTGGCCAGCCCACAGTGCCGCGCTGTCCTCGATATACTTCTTGAGCACCGCATCCGAAAGGCCCGTATAGCCGAGCGCCAGCGGCATGGAAAAGTCGATGCCGCCCGCCTTTTCGACCTTCTGGTTGAGCAGGTTACGTCCGTTCTTGGAACCGCGCGCCTTGCCCAGCTGCACGATCAGACCGTCCTCGACAGCCACCACAGGCTTTACGTTGAGCAGCGTGCCCACGGCGCCGGCCGCAGCAGACAGACGACCGCCGCGAACCAGGTACTCCAGCGTCTCGAGCAGGCCGATGACGACCACGCGGTCACGGACGGCCTCGACGGCCGCCGCGATCTGGGCCGCACTACGGCCCTCGTCCACCAGGCGCAGGGCATACTCGACCAGGACACGCTCACCCAGAGTGACGCTGTTGCTATCCACCACGTACACGTCGCCGCCCGGCGCCTCGGCAAGTGCGGTACGGGCACTCTGATTGGTGCCCGAAAGCTTAGCGCCCACGGTAATAATCACAGCCTCATCGCCGGCATCACGCGCCTCGGCAATAGCCTGCGAAAACGCGTACGGGTTGACCTGGCCGGTCTTGGGCAGCTCATCGCGCTCCACGAGCATCTCGTAAAAGCGCTGGTGATCGATGTCGACGCCATCCATGTACACATCGGTGCCAAAGGTGACGGACAGCGGCAGAACACGCAGAGCGGGGTGCTCAGCCGGCGACATATCGCTCGCGGAATCGGTAATAATACGAATGGACATAGCGAATCCTTTCTTTCGCGGACCTCTCGCGGGGAATTTTGACAGCAATGCCCCGGCACGGCATACGCACTCAAACGGGACTATGCAGTTGTTAATGGGAAGCAAATGCCTTGGCGGCCTTAGATCTCGCGCAGGGTGTCGAGAATCGTACGCAGCGATGCATACATCTGCTCGCGCTGCTCCACACCCATAGCCTTACCGGTGGTATCGAGCACCTCGCGAATGATGCGGTCCGCCTCGCTCATGCTCTCGCCGCCCAGAGCGGTCAGGCGAACCGGAGCACGATACTTAACGGCGGCATCGCCCGAATCATCGACTTCGACGTAGCCGCCCTCCTCCAGATGCGCGAGCGTACGCGAGACGGCGGCGCGGGTCACGCCTGCCATGCGAGCCAGGTCGGCGCCAGTCAGGCCGTCCTTGCTGCGCTCAAGATAGTACAGGCACATAACGTCGGAGCCCTTGAGGCCCAGCCTTGCGCCCTCAGACGTCTTAATGCGCTGGATCTCCTTGTAGAGTCCGCTGATCAGTCCGACAAAGTCCTCGAAACGTGTCTCGTCGCTCTGCTGCATGGGAGACGACCGCCTTTCGCTTGCATAATGCTAACGGGTAAACATCTTAGCCGTACTTAACGGCCGGCAGCCCTGCACGCCCTATTTGTTAACCCATCAACATAAAAACCACCACAAAGGGGACAGGCACCTTTGTGGTGGTTTGGGCCGGCGAACATGATCCGCAGGCGTCGCTACAGCTCCACGCAGGGATTGTCGCGGGTCACAAGCGTCTTAACGACAACCGTAGCGCCCAGATAACGCTCGAGCAACTCGGCGAGACGATCAACGGCAGCCTGGCAATCCCCCATCCGCTCGGGCTCCACGCACTCAATCGCCAGGAACGCATCGGCCGAATCATCGGACAGCGCCGTTCGAACGCCGTCGCGCCAGTTCCAGCAGCGGCACACGGCGCCCGCATCATCGATGTAGGCGAGCTCGCCGGGCAGCGTCGGATCGTCCGCCTCCTCGCCAAGCGGCCAGAACGCATCGCCACCGTCGGTCACCTTCAGGCGAAGGTCTCCCTCGATCGCATGTAGGTCCTCGCCTCCGACGGGCAGCGCGTAGGTCAACGACACCGTGTTGTAGATGTCCACCGCGGGCGCAATGTGGCCCACCGGCTTGCCTTTGAGCACGCGTTTGAGCAGGTTCTCGATTGAGCAACGCGCGCCCTTTTTGGTCTTGAACAGACGATAGGCCTCGCGCCATGCCTTGACCGGTGCGTTCTCGCTGATAGTATCGCTGGTCAGATGACGCTCCGCATCGATATTGGCGCGGTCGAGCAACGCCGCAATCGCATCCACGTCCTCTTGAGGAATCTGAGCCGTGGGCTTCATGCCCTCCACGACCACAACACCGACCGCTGCCTGCGGAAACAGCTCCCAGAATGAATCCTCGGCAATAAAGCTCTTCACACATGCTCCCTTCACGATTCGCGCCAACGCGAGCGCCTAAACAAAAAGCGCCCTTACAACGACCACCTTCAAAGTCCTACGGTGCCGTCACAAGAACGCTTACGCTGTCCCCATCCGGAGAAGGGGACGATATGTCAGGCGTATTGTAACCCGAGTCATCCACGTGAGCAAAACCACCACAAAGGTGCCTGTACCCTTTGTGGTGGATATGGACTCGAGGCGACGCTAGTGGCGGAGCCCCAGCAGGCCGCGGCCGCGATGACGGGCCTCGGCGGACACCTGGGCGTGCGGGCCGGCGGCTTTGACGGACTCGGGCAGGTGCGAGTACTTCTTCTCGAAGTTCTCCTCGAACATCACGGCCAGGTTGTGTGCAGCCTCGTCGTAACGAGCGGTGCTCTGCCAGTACTGGCGCGGCACCAGGATGCCGTCGGGCACACCGTGGCACGTTGTGGGAATGTCGACGTTAAAGATGTCGTCGTGCACGAACTCGCTGTCCTCGATGGTACCGTCGAGGGCGCGGGCCACCAGGGCGCGCGTGTAGGCAAGCTCGATGCGATGGCCCACGCCGTAGCCGCCGCCGATCCAGCCGGTGTTGACCAGGTACACACGCGTGCGGCCGTCGGCAATGCGCTCGCCGAGCATCTTGGCGTAAACCATGGGGTCGAGTGGCATAAACGGCTCGCCGAACAGCGAAGAGAACGTGGGCGTGGGCTCGGTGACGCCGACCTCGGTGCCGGGAATCTTAGCCGTAAAGCCCGTCACAAAGTGGTACATGGCGGCGTCGGCCGTCAGACGCGAGATGGGCGGCAGCGCGCCAAAAGCGTCGCAAGTCAGGAACAGCACGACACTCGGAGTGGTGCCCATGCCCTTAGTCCACGCGTTAGGAATGTGCTCCACGGGATAGGCCACGCGCGTGTTGTGCGTAATCGAGATGTCATCGTAGTTGGGCTTGCGGTTCTCGTCGAGCACCACGTTTTCGCAGATCGCGCCAAAGCGGACAGCGTTGAAGATCTCGGGCTCGTGGAACGCGTCCAGGCCCTCGCATTTGGCGTAGCAGCCACCCTCGATGTTGAAGATGCCCATGTCGGACCAACCGTGCTCGTCGTCGCCGATCAGCAGCCGCGTGGGGTTGGCCGAAAGCGTGGTCTTGCCGGTGCCCGACAGGCCAAAGAACACCGCGGTCTCGTGCGTGACGGGATCCATGCTGGCCGAGCAGTGCATGGGCAGCACGTCGTCCTCGACGGGCAGCAGGTAATTCATGACGCTGAAGATGGACTTTTTGATCTCGCCGGAGTAGCCGGTACCCGCAACCAGAATCACGCGCTCCTGGAAGTTAATGACCACGGCGGCGCTGGAGTTGAGGCCCTTGATGGCGGGATCGCACTGGTAGCCCGGCGCGGCGAGCACGCAGAAGTCCGGCTCGCCGGTGCGTGCGATTTCACGGGCAAGCGGGCGGGCGAGCATCTGCTTAATAAAGAGCGCCTGGCTGGCACGCTCGCAGGCGACAAGCAGACGACGCGTATGGTTGCGGTCGGCACCGGCCATACCGCGAGTGACGAACACGTCGCGCTCGTTGAGATAGTCGACGATGCCGGCCTTGATGGCCTCGTAGCTCTCGACAGACAGCGGGCGGTTGACGGCACCCCAGGCAATCTTGTCGTGAACATCGGGGGTGTCAACGATAAAGCGGTCATTAGGCGAGCGGCCAGTGCGCTCCCCCGTCTCGATCACCAGCGCGCCGTTGGAGGCCATACGACCTTCGTTGCGACGGATGGCGTGCTCGACGAGCTCGGCTGCCGGCAGGTCGACCAGCAGGCGGGGCTGGTTCTCGGCAGGATCTTCGACCAGCGTAATGCCAAAGTTGGACAGAACTTCTGCAGGGGTAACACCAGGCATGGGGCCTCCTTTAAAAGCGCGACACGTGGACGCGGCGCGCACTTTACTCACGTAAAGCCCGTTGTACCCGATATGCAAAAACGTTTTTGCGGCAACGGCGAAGCGCCCGCCCAACGGTCAAAAATCGCACGCAAGCGGCCTAGTCGTTAGGGACACTCTTGAACAGGCAACAACCAAGGAGCGACCCCGGATGCCGGCACTTAGGGACGTTCCCAAAGTGCCGGCACATAAGGAACGTCCCCAAATGCCGTCTACTGAATGGCGCCGCCGAAATTATCGAACAACCTGTTCAAAAACACGAACGAACACCGTCGCGTCTATACTAAAGCGCAGCAATAGAAA
>URIJ01000006.1 GCA_900547835.1 uncultured Collinsella sp. | reverse complement strand
TCAATGGTTTCAAGCCGTCGCTCAGACGGCGTCGTTTTTGATGGCGCTGCTATGGTGGCGTTATTTGTGGCCGCGGTCGTTTATCGCGCGCTGGCAAGGTGAGCGTCCGCTTGGCGGGGGAGTGCGTAGCGCGTGGAAGCGCATTGCCTGCGTTATCGTGATCGGCTTGGCACTGCAGGTGGTCGTTGGCTACGTGACCGACGCCGTGCTGTCGCTGTTGCCCGAGGCCGCGGCCGACTACAGCGAACTTGTCGAGGAGACGGGCATGGGTGACACGAGCTATCTGGCCGTCCTGACCACGGTGCTCGGCGCTCCGTTTTGCGAGGAGCTGCTGGTGCGCGGCATCATTTTTGAGTTTTCGCTCCGAGCGTTTAATCCGCAGTGCCGCCCACTTTGGAAGCGCCTGCGTCGTGCGGGTGCGCAGGACGGCGCCATGGTGTCCTGGGCGGCCCCGAGCACGTGGGGTATCGCCGCGGCGGTCGTGCTGCAGGCGGCGATCTTCGGTTTTATTCACATGAACTGGGTGCAGGGCTGCTATGCGGGCGCTGCCGGCCTCATTTTTGGTTGGGTGTTCGTGACCACCGGAAAGCTCCGCTACACGATCCTGCTGCATTTTGCCTTTAACGCCGGGTCGTATCTCATGGGGCTGCTGTGGTTTGTGAGCACACCGCTCGACCTTGTGGTCACGGTTGGCATCGCCGGCTTTCTGCTGGTAGAGGCGATGCGCTCGCTGCTTCGATTGTGCATTCCCGTGTCGCGCGAAGCTGATCGGTCTGAGTAATAACGCCTTTAATTAGACCGATGCGTCCTGAACGCACCTGGCGTTTCGCCGAATGCTTCTTTAAATTTTGAGTAAAAGAATGACATGTTGGAGATGCCGACTTTTCGGGCTACATACTGCACGCTGCGCTCGGTGTTATTGAGAAGATATGCCGCCTCTGTGAGCTGCTGGTTGAGCTTGATTTGCGAAAACGTTTTGCCGGTTTTTTGCTTGATCAAGCTGCTGAGATAGCTGGTGCTATAACCCGTATCGCTCGCAATGCTTTCGAGTGTGCAGTCGCCGTAGCTTCGCTCAATATGATTCAGAATCGACACGATGCGCTCGTCCGACATGATTGGCTGGTTATCAGTTGCGGAGCGTCGGTACAGTCCTCGAATGAGAACAAGGAATAGGCTGACGGCGAGGTGCCTCATGAGTTCATTAGAGTAGGCATCTTTAAAGTGATATTCGATAAAGAGCATCTCGATGAGGCGTCGCGCATGTCGGGCGTATTCCTCTGGGAGAATGAGATATTTGCGGGCCTCACGGTTTTTGGACACAAAATCAAATAGAAGATTCGTTAATGGTGACGCGCCGGGTAGCTGGCTCAGGAACAACGAATCGAACATTTCTTTTTTGAAGACGATCGAAATGACGATATCATGCTCGCCCTTAACGTATGGAACGCTTCTGACTACGCCGGTGTTGCAAATGAGCACGTCGCCCTTTTTAAGGAGTAGTCGCCGTCCGTTGACGATAAACGTGCAGACGCCGTCGTACACGTAGTTAAGCTCCATATCCCGATTGATATGAGGAGGAATATCGGTAAAGCGCGACTCCTTGATAAGGCCCACGGGGTTTTCGTCGAGAGTTTCTTTCCAATCAAACAGATAGACCTCTTCGCCGTTAATGGTTGTGGTTTCCACCCTGTTATATCGCGGGCTGAGCTCTCCTGGATGCGTGCGATGCCACTCTTCGGTCTCGGTATGCGTGTAGAGCAGCTGTTTGAGATTCGAATCCATGGGGTGCTCCAGGGGTGAACGGTAGAATCGATGCCTTAAACGGTATTATATCTAAAAAAATGTTATAAACCCACGCTTTCTATGCGATATCTTATGCATCTTGTTCTTCCTAGTATTGGGTTATCCGCTGGAGCATCCGATCAAGGAGGGCAAATGAGTAAGTTAAAACATGGGTTTGACTCCGACTTTTTATGGGGCGGAGCCATATCGTGCTCGCAGGCCGATGGTGCCTGGAATGAGGGCGGAAAGGGAAAGTCGACGCAGGATTGTCGATGGCTGGATGGTACCTGGACTCATGACCAGATTGAGGACAAGCATCAAAACAACCCCTTCTGCCATGACGAACTAATGAACGCTCTCGCAGATGATGGTGTTGAGTTCTACCCGTTTAGGCGCGGTAACGACTTCTATCATCACTACCGTGAGGACATCGCGCTTTTTGCGGAGATGGGCCTCAAGCTGTTCCGCACTTCTATTTGCTGGAGCCGAATCTATCCTAACGGAGATGATCTTGAACCTAACCGCGAAGGCATCGAGTGGTATCGAAGCATGCTGGGTGAGTGCAAAAAGCACGGCATTAAAACCTTCGTCACCATGCTCCACTATGACATCCCGGTAAATCTTGTCACCACATATGGGGGATGGAAGAATCGCAAGACGATTGATTTCTTCGCCCGCTATGTCGAGACAATCGTTACGGAATTGGGCGATCTGGTCGATTTCTGGCTGCCTTTTAACGAGTTCAATGCAGCGCGTTTTTCGCCTTGGGACGGGGTCTGTCTGGTCAAAGACGAAGAGGGGGAGAACTTCGATCGAGCCATCTTCCAGTGCCTGCACCACGAGTTCGTTGCCAATGCGCGTGCCGTCGAGATTGTCCATCGTCTTTCGCCCGATACTCCCGTTGGCGGCATGATCGCTCGATTCTGTACGTATCCCGCCACCTGCCGTCCCGAAGATAACATGCAGGCTATTCACGACGACCAGTATTCCAACTGGTTCTATACGGATGTGATGGCTCGTGGAAAATACCCCGCTTATATGAATCGCTATTTCGACGCGTGCGATATCGAGATTCAAATGGAGCCGGGCGATGAAGAGCTCATCGCTCGCAACACGGTCGACTTCCTGGCCTTCTCGTACTACTTTTCCCAGGTATCCACCTGCGATCAGGGATGGGAGAAGACTGCGGGAAATCTGGTCATGGCAAACAAGAACCCTTATCTCGAGACGAGTGAGTGGGGCTGGCAGCTCGATCCCATTGGCCTGAGGGTTACCCTTAACCAGATGTATGACCGCTATGGGCTGCCCCTGTATATCGCCGAGAACGGCCTCGGTACATCTGATGTAGTCGAGGAGGATGGCAGCATCCACGACGAGTATCGAATCGATTATTTGCGCCAGCACATAAAGTGCCTTAAGGAAGCGGTGATCGATGGCGTTGACGTGCGCGGATACATGATCTGGGGATTCATTGACCTTGTTGCCTGCGGTCCTCTTACGATGGACAAGCGCTACGGGCTTATCTATGTCGATCTGGATAATTGCGGCAACGGCACTGCGGAGCGCTCGCGTAAAGACTCTTTCTATTGGTATCAGAAATGTATCGCCACTAATGGCGAGGATCTTGGGTAGGAGTGATTGTCGTGGCAGACAAGAAGGAACTGGCCGCTCGTGTCCTCGAGCTCGTGGGCGGCGCCGATAACGTTGTTATGGCAACGCACTGCATTACAAGGCTCAGATTCAACCTGAAGGACGATAGCAAGGCAGATCTGGAGGCCCTTAAGACGCTTGACGGCGCCTTGGGCGCGCAGGTTAAAGACGGGCAGTGGCAGGTTATCATCGGCGCCAGCGTGGGGTCGGTATATGACGAATTGGAGCCCATGCTAGGCGACAGGATGGGTGGCGAGGTCTCCGCCGACGCCGAGCAGCCTGAGCTCCAAAAAGGTTCGGCTCGCGTATTCGATATCATCACCGGCATCTTCTCCGCTATCATTCCCGCACTGGTGGCGGGAGGCATCGTAAAGGGCATCCTGGCTGCTATCGCGGCTTTTGGAATCGACACGGGTGCCGGCGACTTTGCGATATTCAATATGATTTCGGATATCCCGTTCTACTTCTTGCCGTTTTTGCTGGCAATGTCTACAGCTGATAAGTTCCGAGTCAACCGTTCGCTTGCGCTTTGTGTTGCCGGATCGCTGATGTACCCGACCATTGTCAACGCTGTCGGTACGGGCGAGACGCCCCTTGCGCTGTTCGGTTTTGCGGTGCCGATTTTTAGCTACGCCGATTCCGTGTTCCCGGTTATCTTTGGCGTCATTGGCTTGTCTTTTGTATATCGCGCAATCGACAAAGTCGTGCCGGATCTTTTTAAGCTCGTTGTCGTTCCGGCGCTCTTCCTTGCTATCGTGATTCCCGTCAACCTGTTTGTGCTCGCTCCGATTGGTGCCTGGTGCGGTCTTGGTCTTGCCAACGGTATCGTTTGGCTATTCTCGACGTTAGGCCCCGTTGCCGGTTTTCTGCTGGGCTTCTTTATGCCGCTTATCGTGCTCTTCGGCATGCATCAGTCAACGAGCCCTATCCAGATTTCCAATATCGCAACGCTTGGGTATGACTATCTGCTCCCGATCTCTTTCTGCCATAACCTCGCCGAAAGCGGTGCGTCTTTTGGTGCGGCCCTGCGCATGACCGATGAAAAGCTCAAGTCCGCTGCAATGACGTGCGCCTTCTCAGCATTTATGGGAATTTCCGAGCCCGCCTTGTTTACCGTTCAGGTTCCTAACAGGACTCCGCTTATCGCTGCGATGATTGCGGATGGCATTGGCGGTGCGCTTACCGTTGTTCTCGGCGCAAAGTGCTTCGGCTTTGTTATGCCTGGCATTACCTCGTTGCCCGTTTATGCCGATCCAAGCGGCAATCCCATGAACCTGATCATGATTGTCGCCTGCATCGCTTTGACTTGGGTTATCTCTGCGGCGCTCTCGTTTGCGCTCTATGGTCGTTTCGACAAAAAGTAACGACGTTTTGAGATAGACAATATTAATCGGCCGCTCGCCGGGGAATCGTTTTACGACGCCCCGGCGAGCGGCATTTCATTGGTGGGGGCGTGTGTGCCGCCAGCGGCGGCATGCCGCCTCGCCGCGCTAGTTGCGCCTGCCGCCTCCGTTGGCACCCTGGCGGCCCTGTGCCGCGCGATTGCGACCGGCAGTGTTCTGCGCGCGGGACATACCGCCGTATCCCTTGCTGCCCTTAGACCCCTTGCCGGCACCACCAGCGCCACCGTGGGCCTTGCCGCCCTTCTTGCCGGTGCCATGCCCGCCGCCGGCAGAGGTCTCGCCCGGGCGTGGCGGCACGGGGCGAATCAGGCAATGCTTGGTGTAGCCGATCAGATCACGACGCCCGGCCTTCTCTAGCGCCTCGCGCACCAGCTTGTAGTTCTCGGGCTTGCGATACTGGATGAGCGCGCGCTGCATGGCCTTCTCATGCGGGTCGCGCGCCACGTAGATCGGCTGCATGGTGCGTGGGTCCACGCCGGTGTAGTACATGCAGGTCGACATGGTGGACGGGGTGGGGTAGAAGTCCTGCACCTGCTCGGGCATGTAGCCCATGTCGCGCACGGCCTCGGCAAGGTCCACAGCTTCCTTCATGGTCGAGCCGGGGTGGCTCGAGATCAGATACGGCACCACGTACTGCTTGAGTCCGTATTCGCGGTTCAGGCGTTCAAATTTACGGCAGAACGCGTCGTAGACGGCGCGGCTCGGTTTGCCCATCACGGAGAGCACCGCGTCGCTCACATGCTCGGGCGCTACGCGCAGTTGGCCCGAGACGTGATGCTCCAGCAGCTCGCGCAAAAACTCGTCCGAGGCGTCGGCCATGGTGTAGTCAAAGCGGATGCCGCTGCGGACGAAGACCTTCTTGACGCCCGGCAGCTGGCGCAGATCGCGCAGCAACTGTGTGTAGCCGCTCTCGTCGACCACCATGTTCTTGCACACACTCGGCCACAGGCAGCGCTTGTTCTTGCACACGCCGTGCTTGAGCTGCTTGTCGCAGGCGGGACGGCTAAAGTTGGCCGTCGGTCCACCCACGTCGTTGATGTAGCCCTTAAACTCGGGATCGCGCGTGAGCAGCTCGGCCTCGCGCATGATCGAATCGTGGCTGCGCATCTGCAGCACGCGGCCCTGGTGGAAGGTGAGCGCGCAAAACGAGCACTCGCCAAAACAGCCGCGGTTGGAGCTGATCGAAAACTTGATCTCGGCAAAGGCCGGCACGCCGCCCGCGGCATCGTAGTCGGGATGCCAATCGCGTGCGTAGGGGAGCTCGGCCACCTCGTCCATCTCATCGGTCGTCAACGTCGCCGACGGCGGGTTCTGCACCACATAGACGCTGTTGGGATAGGGCTCTACCAGGCGATGTCCGGTGATGGGGTCCATATTCTGCTGCTGCACGTTAAAGCTGCGCGCGTAGTTGAGCTTGTCGGCGGCAAGGTCGTCCCAGCTGGGCAGCAGGTCGTAGTCGTAGACCTCGTCGAGCGAGCTGGTGCGGTAGACGGTGCCGTTGATGTAGGTGATCTGATCGACGGGCAGTCCCGCGTCGAGCGCGTCGGCGATCTCGACAATCGCGTGCTCGCCCATGCCGTAGATGAGGATGTCGGCGCCCGAGTCGAGCAGTACCGAACGCTTAAGCTTGTCCTGCCAGTAGTCGTAGTGGGCCAGACGGCGCAGACTCGCCTCGATGCCCCCGATGATGATGGGGATGTCCTTAAACGTCTGGCGGATGAGGTTGCCGTAGACCGTGACGGCTCGGTTGGGACGGCGCCCCTCCTCGCCACCGGGAGTATAGGCGTCGGTGTGGCGGCGGTGCTTGGTCACTGAATAGTGGTTGACCATGGAGTCCATGTTGCCGGCACTGACGAGAAAGCCCAGGCGTGGCTCGCCAAGCACCGTGATGCTGGCGGGGTCGGTCCAGTTGGGCTGACAGATAATGCCCACTTTGTAGCCGTGCGCGTCGAGGACGCGGCTGATGATGGCCATGCCAAAGCTAGGGTGGTCCACGTAGGCGTCGCCGCAGATGTAGACAAAGTCGCACTGGTCCCAGCCGCGCGCGTCCATATCGGCGCGGCTGACGGGGAGGAACTTGTCGCGGCCCGGACGCCAGGGGCGGACGGGTGTCGCCTTGACGGTTGTGGCCTGTGCCTTACCGCCGCGCTTTCGCTGCTGGCCCTGTTTGCCCTGCTGACTGCGCTGGTTGTTCTGAGCGTGCTGAGGCTTTTTTGCCACGATCCCTCCCGGTGTTTGTATGCTGCACGTAATTGTAACCAGTCTTTTTGGGACGGGGCTAAAAAGACTGGGGGAGTACATGGGCTGGGGATCGGCGCGTCGATGCGGGGATTGTTTGTTTCCAGACTGTGTATCTGCGCGTTGGAGAACCCGTCTCGCGCGCACGCCATGTTGTCAATGGGTTACAGTATGAACGGCGGTTATGTTTCCGCCAACGCACGAGAGAGTCGTCAACAAGGAGGATGCACGACGATGCAGCGTGCCAAACAGATATCGGAGTCTATTGAGCTGGGCATCATCTTGGCGCTCGCCGGTGGCTTTATGGACGTCTATTCGTACATTGGGCGCGACCATGTTTTCGCCAACGCGCAGACAGGCAACATCCTGCTCGTGGGCGTGAGCATCTCGGAGGGCAACTGGGCACTTGCGGGACGCTACTTCTTCCCCGTGGTGTCGTTTGCCGTGGGCATTATGCTTGCCGACCTGGTGCATGAGCGGTTTGGCAGCGTGATTCACTGGCGCCAGGTAACGGTGTTCTTTGAAGCCGTCATCTTGCTGGGCGTGAGCTTTATCCCGGGCGGCAATTTCAACCTGCTCGCCAACTGCCTCACCTCGTTTGCCTGCGGCATGCAGGTCGAGAGCTTCCGCAAGATCCACGGTCACGGCATCGCTACGACCATGTGCATCGGCAACTTGCGCAACGCGCTGCAAAACGTGGACGATTACATCATCACCCACAGGCGCGGCTTTTTGGAAAACGGCCTGCTGTACTTTGGCGTGATCTTTACCTTTGTGTTTGGCGCCGTGTTGGGCAACTGGTGTATTGAGCGCATGGGCCTGCACGCCATCGTCGTGGCGAGCTTGCTGCTGTTTGTCGCGTTTGCCATCATGTTCATCGACCGCGAGCGCGACTTGCGTTTTCGCTGGAAGGTTGCGGCCGAGGCTTGGAAAGAGGGCTGTCGAAAGTAACCGAATGCGGCAAAGGGACAGCCCCTTTGCCGCAATATATTTTCATCTCTATGTAGTACAGCTTCAGGAGCCAGAAAAAAACTATCTAGCTCCTGAATGTTGTTACGAACTGCTTTTTGCAATTTATTCGAGATGCTCTTCAATCCGAGCCCTCAGAAGGGCAATGGCTGTGGGTATTCCAATTGCGGCGGCTAATTCGGCTTTATCCAAAACCTGTATGTTAAAGCACGATTGTTTATCACATTGAAGGACGTTAACTGAAGATAGCTTCACTTCCCGTTGACTGAATATATCGTAATCTCCAAATAGGAAGTTACCTTTTATTGTGTAATTCGGTATGTTCGTTACGCACTTCATCTCAAGTCTGTTTAGGCCATAATCGAACACCGCAACTTCCTTGTGTTCGATGATGAGCGCAACCCTGGGCATGTTACTAAAACCACCGTCGACGACAGTAAAGAGCCTTTCATTTGCATCGTCATAAACGGTGTATTTAAGACTCAATAGCTGTCCTAGTGGACCCGTGAACCCATGTCTTTTGATGTTGAGGTTGTCTCCCGCTGGGTTGACGAGAGCCAGAGCATGCGGATAAGGGTTACCTTCAATTGAGATTCGATATTCGTTTGTAGCCGTCTTGCTCGATTTAGGACCAGTAGCCATCACGCGTCATCGCCTCGATCGAATTGGAACCGTCTTCTGCTTCGTGCGGAGAATTACGCTGTACGTTGCAGTACATGCAGCTGCAATAACCGCATGGGCAATTTCTAACAAAATGAATGACACTATTTGCTGCATGCATATTAATTACTATAAAGTATCCTTTTATAAACGTATTGTCAAACATATATTGCTAAAACAGAAACAATTTATAGACTGAGTTGGTCGTATTCTTTGGGCAATTGCTCCTATAATCTAGCCTTCGCTGCAGTCGGGAGGGAAGGGCTGGGGCTCCGTTATTATGTTGAAACGCTTTAACACTTTTGACGTTCTCATGCATTTTTTGTTTCAAAAGCGTTAGGATGGAACTTGCAGCGCGGGGCGTAATGGGTGCCCCGCACACGATGGGAGGCTATCAATGGCTAATCGTTTCGTTCTCAATACCATTTCTTATCATGGTTCCGGCGCCATCAAGGAGATCCCCGGCGAGCTCCAGCGTCGCGGCTACAAGAAGATCTTCGTCTGCTCCGACCCCGATCTGGTCAAGTTTGGCGTTACCGCTAAGGTGACCGACGAGCTCGACGCTGCCGGCATCGCTTGGAGCCTCTACTCCGAGATCAAGCCCAACCCCACCATCCAGAACGTCAAGGACGGCGTCGAGGCCTTCAAGGCCGCCGAGGCTGACGCTATCGTGACCATCGGTGGTGGCTCCTCCATGGACACTGCTAAGGCCATCGGCATCATCATCAACAACCCCGAGTTCGCCGATGTCCGCAGCCTCGAGGGCGTTGCTCCCACTAAGAACCACGCCGTGTTCACCATCGCTGTGCCGACGACCGCCGGTACCGCCGCCGAGGTGACCATCAACTACGTCATCACCGACCCCGAGAAGGTCCGCAAGTTCGTGTGCGTCGACACCAACGACGCCCCCGAGGTCGCCGTCGTCGATCCCGACATGATGGCCTCCATGCCCGCCGGCCTGACCGCTTCCACTGGCATGGACGCACTGACCCACGCCATCGAGGGCTACACCACCAAGGGCGCCTGGGAGCTTTCCGACATGTTCCACTTTGAGGCCATTAAGCTGATCAGCGAGAACCTGCGCGACTCCGTCGCCGAGGCCAAGTCCGGCCAGCCCGGCTCCGGCCGTGAGGGCATGGCTCTTGGTCAGTATGTCGCCGGCATGGGCTTCTCCAACGTTGGCCTGGGCATCGACCACGCAATGGCTCACACCCTGTCTGCTCACTACGACACCCCGCACGGCGTCGCTTGCGCCATGCTGCTGCCGATCGCCATGGAGTTCAACAAGCCGGTTTGCGCTGAGCGCCTGGCCAAGGTTGCCCTTGCCATGGGTGTTGACACCACGGGCATGAGCACCGACGAGGCTGCCGACGCCGCCATCGCCGCCGTCAAGCAGCTTTCCGCCGACGTGAACATCCCGCACGTCTGTGAGGCCATGAAGGCTGACGAGATCGAGGTCCTGGCCAAGGACGCCATGGCCGACGCCTGCTTCCCGGGTAACCCGCGCGAGGCAACGCTCGACGACGTCATCGAGCTCTTCAAGAAGATCTGCCCGGCTGCCTAGCCCAGTTTGGTGGTCCTTCGCCCGTAGGTGTATGGTCTTTTGACGTGCCGCTGGCCCCGCCGTGCTACGCACGGCGGGGCTTTTTGTGCTGCGTCGATGCCCTGAGACGGACAAAACCAAGGCGTACTGCCCGCTGCGGATAGGTGGTGCACTTCCCAGCGTGCATTTTTGGGAGTACTCAGCAAGCTCTTAAAAATGCATAACGTTTTGAATGGCCCGTAGTGGCCCGCAGGCGCCCATCGACAGCCATTGTGGGCGGGCTATCGATGAGTGGAGGGGGTTGTTACTGAGTTTCTGCTTTGCGACGACCTGCAACACTGCTGTAACCGCGTCGTTTTGTCGTTCGTGATGGGGCCGTTGGGGCCCACGGTGCTGAATACTCCGTTTTTTGCACGGCCCAAGGTGGGGTACCCTGAGACGAAGCAAAAAGACTCCTCATTTCTATGCAGATACCGATAGGATTTATGCAAGATTGGGACTGTAAACCGAGCGCATGCACAAAACCGGTGCGGGGACGTCTGGAGTCGGCTCGGTTTCTAGAGTATTGCACGTGCAGAAAGGTTAAAATCGGGGCTCGGTCTTAGTTTTACTTGGAAGGATGCATATGGCTTCTAATGTTGATGCTTCTCTAGAGGAGACGCTCTCCTATATCGCGGGACAGCTTAAGACACTGACTTCTATTGCTTCGCCGACGGGCTATACCCGTGCGGCGACTGATTATCTGATGGAGACCCTGCGCGATATGGGGTTTGGGCCTGAGCGTTCCAATAAGGGTAACGTGCTCGTTGAGCTTGGTGGCGAGGGTGAGCCGCTCGTACTGGCGAGCCATGTCGATACCCTGGGCGCCATGGTGCGCTCCATTAAGGACAATGGTCGCCTGCGCCCCACGACCCTCGGCGGGCATCAGTGGTCTACGGCCGATGGCGAGAACTGCACCGTCTACACGCGCGACGGCAATGTCTACACGGGCGTGGTCCTCAATACCGAGCCTTCGGCGCATGTGGCCGACGAGCCGGTCAAGACCATCGAGAAGAACATGGAAATCCTGCTCGATGAGAATGTCGACAGCAAGGACGATGTGCTTGAGCTGGGCATTCAGACCGGCGACATCATCGCTATGGATCCGCGTACCACGGTGACGGAGAGCGGCTACATCAAGAGCCGCTTCCTGGATGACAAGCTGTCGGCGTCGATTCTGCTGGGTCTGGCCCGCGCTGTTGCTGACGGCGAGGTGACGCTTTCGCGCAAGGTGTCGCTGCTCTTTACCGTGTACGAGGAGGTTGGCCACGGTGGCGCTTTCGTGCCGGCCGACACGCGCGAGATGATCAGCGTTGACATGGGCTGCGTGGGCGACGACCTGGGCTGCACCGAGCGCATGGTGTCGATTTGCGCCAAGGATTCGGGTGGCCCCTATAACTACGATCTGGTGACCACGCTGTCCAATATCGCGCGCGAGCTGGAGCTCGACTACGCGATCGACGTGTACCCGCATTACGGCTCGGACGTTGAGGCCACGCTTTCTGCCGGCTACGACATCCGTCACGGCCTGATCGGCCCCGGCGTGTATGCGAGCCACAACTACGAGCGCAGCCACATGGACGGCGTGCGCAACACTTACGAGCTGGTTCGCGCCTACGTTCAGCGCTAACGATGCAGCGGCCTCGGCTGATACGGCAGTACCGACCGAGGCCGTCCTCTCTAAGTTGCGGTGAAATAGGGACTGTTTGGCGGTTTTAAACGCTTAAACAGTCCCTATTTCACCGCAATTTATGAAGGGGATGGGGCTACTTAAGTGCGCCGGTCACCGTGCCGCCGCCGAGGACGACGTCGCCGCGGTAGACGACGACAGCCTGGCCGGGGGCGATGGCTCGCTGCGGCTCGTCAAAAGTCAGCAGCATTTGTCCATCGGCGTCACGCGTAAGGGTCGCTGCCTGGTCTTTCTGACGGTAGCGGTACTTGGCGCCCACGTGAATGCTGTCGGCATCGAGCTCTGCCTCCATGCGGTCGGCAGGGGCGCTCCAGATCCAGTCGTTGGCCGTGAGCGCTGTGGCCGTCAGGTCCTCGGCCTCGCCCAGATGCACAATGTTGCTGGCGGCATCGACGCCCGTTACGTACACGGGATGCGCCATCGCGACGCCCAAGCCCTTGCGCTGGCCGATGGTATAGCGCAGCGCACCGTTGTGGCGCCCGACCACGCTGCCGTCGCGCCACACAATGTCGCCCGGTGCAGCGGGATGTCCGCAGCGGCGCTCGATATAGCCCGCGTAGTCACCGTCTGGAATAAAGCAGATGTCCTCGCTTTCGGCCTTCTTGGCGTTGGTAAAGCCCTGCTCGGCGGCAATGCGGCGCACGTCGCGCTCTTTGTCCAGCCCAGCCAGCGGAAAGATCGTGTGCGCCAGGCGTTCCTGCGTAAGCGAATACAAAAAGTAACTCTGGTCCTTTTTGGGGTCCTCGCCGCGGTGCAGCTGCCAGGTGCCGTCGGGCGCCTGGCTCGTCTTTGCATAGTGGCCCGTGGCGATGTAGTCGCAGCCCATATCCAGCGCCGCATCCAGCAATGCGCCAAACTTAATGTGGCGGTTGCAGATGATGCACGGGTTGGGCGTCAGCCCCTCCTGATAGGCGGTCACGAAGCGCTCGATAACGTTGCGGTCGAAGGCCTGCTGCAGGTCGAGCACATGGTGGGGCATCCCCAGGCGCTCGGCGACAGCCTTTGCATCGGCGATGTCGCGGTCGACCTTACTCATGCCCGTGGCGGGATCGGGCGCGGGGCAGGTGAGGCGCATGGTGGCGCCGACGCATTCGTAGCCCTGGCTTTTGAGCAGGTACGCGGTCACGCTGGAATCGACGCCGCCGCTCATGGCGACGAGCACGCGCTTGTTGTGCATGGGGAGGTTCTCCTTGGTGGCATGTGGCCAAAAAAGAAAAGCGGCGCGGGAGGCTGGTTCCGCGCCGCAGACATTGTAGCAAGTTCGGACGTCTCGTGGGACACCCTGATTGGATGGGCTCAGGCTGCCGGGAGAGAGGAGACCGGCTCGTCCGTGGGCTCAACCTATGGGCGACAGGCCCTTAGTCCTGGAACAGTGCCGTGGACAGGTAGCGCTCACCGGTGTCAGCGAGCAGCGCCACGATGGTCTTGCCCTCGTTCTCGGGGCGCTTGGCCAGCTGCAGTGCGGCCCACACGGCGGCGCCGGACGAAATGCCCACGAGCACGCCCTCCTTGTGGCCCACGGCGCGGCCGGTGGCAAAGGCGTCGTCGTTCTCGACGGGGATGATCTCGTCATAGATCTGGGTGTCGAGGACGTCGGGCACAAAGCCTGCGCCGATTCCCTGGATCTTGTGCGGGCCGGCCTGGCCCTTGGAGAGCACCGGGGAGGTGGCGGGCTCGACGGCGACGACCTTAATCTCGGGGTTCTGCTCCTTGAGGAACTCGCCCACGCCGGTCACGGTGCCGCCGGTTCCAACGCCGGCGACGAAGATGTCGACCTCGCCGTCGGTGTCATCCCAGATCTCGGGGCCGGTCGTGGCCTTGTGGATGGCGGGGTTGGCGGGGTTCACAAACTGGCCGGCGATAATGCTGTTGGGGGTCTCCTTCTGCAGCTCCTCGGCCTTGGCGATGGCGCCCTTCATGCCCTTGGAGCCGTCGGTGAGCACGAGCTGTGCGCCGTATGCCTGCATAAGCTTGCGGCGCTCGACGGACATGGTCTCGGGCATGGTGATGATCACCTTGTAGCCGCGGGCAGCCGCCACCGAGGCGATGCCGACGCCGGTGTTGCCGCTCGTGGGCTCGATGATGGTGTAGTCGCCGCCGCGCACGAGCTTGCCGGCCTTCTCGGCCTCGTCGATCATGTTCTTGGCGACGCGGTCTTTGACGGAGCCGGCGGGGTTGAAGTATTCCAGCTTGACGAGCACGCGGGCCTTGAGGTCCTCATCGGCCTCAAAGTGAGTGAGCTCCAGAAGCGGGGTGTGGCCGATAAGCTGATCGATGGACGTATAAACATTGCTCATGGTGAACCTCCAAAGTGTTCAAATGACTGGATGCCGTGTGGTTTTACGGTGTGTGTAGCAGCGAAACCCACAAACCTTATGGGTTGTTCGTTTTGCTGTTGGCAAGCATAGTAGACAGTAAAGCCTAGTAACGCAATAGGAAATAGAAGATTATTACGAGTCGATTAACCATCTTGACCGGAACGGGTATTTTCAAAACCAATTTTTCGGCTAGAATTTCTACGGACTAAATGACCGAAAGGCAGCACTATACATGTTGGTTTCTACTAAGGGCAGATATGCCCTGCGCGTTATGGTCGATCTGGCCGAGCACCAGGCAGCCGGTCGCATCCCGCTCAAAGAGATCGCGGCGCGACAGGGGATTTCCGAGAAATATCTCGAGAACATTTTGGCTACGCTCGTGCGCGCCAACATGCTCTCGGGCATGCGCGGCAAGGGCGGCGGCTATGTGCTCACGCGCCCGCCCGAGCAATACACGGTGGGCGAGATCTTGCGCCTGACCGAGGACAGTCTGGCGCCGGTCGCCTGCCTGGATGGCGACTGCAAAGGCTGCTCGCGTTCGGATGAGTGCCCCACGCTTGACGTGTGGAAGAACCTTGACAAGCTCATCAACGACTACCTCGACGGTGTGACGCTCGATCAACTTGTCGCTCCCAACCATGGCTACGACTATGTCATCTAACCCACACCTGCATTTGGGGACGGGGTAGAAATGGTAGATTCTCTCGTCCTTTGAGACTTGACAAATAAGAAGGCCGCCCATTTTTGCGATGGGCGGCCTTCGTTTTGGGTCGATATGACGGTTCGTATTGAACAGTTCTAGCCCTCGGCGATGCTGTCGAGAATGCTGCGCATGATGGATACCAGGATGCTGCCCATAAAGGCCGATCCAAAGCCGGCAATGGAGATACCCGCGCCCAGCAGATTGACCGACAGGTAGCTGGCCAGCTCGAGCATAAAGCTGTTGACTACGAGCTGAAAAATACCAAGCGTGATAATAGTGAGCGGCAGCGAGATGACCGTGAGGAACGGTTTGACGAACGAATCGACAATGTTCAGGAACAGTCCCACAAAGGCAAAGCAGACCCAGGTCTCGGCAAAGCCGAAGGGTTGGATACCGGGGACGAGGAACGTGGCGATCGCGATGGCGATCGAGGTGAAGAGCCAGTTAAGCATAAAGCGCATGGCGTGAATCCTTTCTTGCGCCGGGATTGCTGGCGTCGCGTGAAGCGGCTTACGGCGGCGACCTGGATGGTTGCGCGGGCGCGCCGCGGTGTTTGGGCGCCCATTGTCTCAAATATTCGTGGAGCTTACGTGCGCATTCGGTTTCTAAACGGCGTTCGTCCTGAAAAACGCGCCGCTGGCAGAGAGTCTTGTCGCTTTAGTTTGGTGGTGTGCTACACTGCTACGGGCAAAAGCCACAGGCGTTGCCCTATTGCATAGAACGGGTGAACGATGCCCGATGTCAGTATCAACTTCGATGCCTTTTGGCGGGTTTGGCGGTGATCGATGAATATCGAGAACATGTTTGACAAGCCTGATGTCAAGCAGCTGGTCCACGCATTTAGCCTTTTGGACGACGAGAAGGATATCCAAGCGTTTTTGACCGATATCTGCACGCCGCGCGAGATTTGCGACCTTTCTCAGCGTTTGCAGGTTGCGCGCTATTTGGACGAGGGCGAGCCTTATGTTGAGGTTCAGGCCCGTACCGGCGCTTCGTCCACCACGGTGAGCCGCGTTTCAAAGGCGCTGAACGGCGAGTACGGTGGCTACCGCAAGATCCTCATTAAGTTGGAGGATGGCGAGTAGGCCAGCGACAACATTGAATTACGAAGAACCGTCCCTCCGGGGGCGGTTTTTATATGCCTGCAATCGGCTGGTGCGTTGGGTTCAGGTTGCTTTGTACCAAAAGATGGAACTGCGGTGGCAATGTGTCCGCTTGGGCGGGTAGGATGGATGCATTGATTATTGCGAACGGTTTGAGCGGAGGACCATGCCTGTTCGAATCTATACCACCAATGCCGGCACGGATTTGAGCGATGCCGAGGCGGCGCTACTGGCCGACCTGGTTGCCCGCCACGGGCGCGCTGTTCTGTTGGCGCCAACATTTGCCGAGCTCGACCTGTGCCGCCATGATGCGGCGGAAGCCGGGGTTTCACTGGGTGTCGACTACAAGACGCCCACATCGTGGCTCAGCTCGCTGTGGGAGCTTATGGGCGATGGCCGCAGCTTTGTGGACAACCTTCAGCGCCAGATGCTGTTCTCGGACATGATCGACCGCCGCGACGACGCCGCTCTGCAGCCGCTTTCGCGCAGCCAGGGCACAGTGCGCATGCTCGCGCGCATGGCCCGCGACGTGTTGCCGGGCGTTGCGGGGACGGGTGCCGAACGATGCCGTGGCGACAACTGCCGGCCTGAGCCAAAAAGCGATGCCGAGGCTCGTGTGTTCGAGCTTTTGCGCGCCTACGCGGGCGGTTTGGACCGTCGAGATATGGTCGAGCCCTGCGAGGCAGCCGACATTATGGCCGGTGCCCTGGCCGATAGCCTGCCGGCGTGCGCCCGCGCCGTATGCGTGCGCGGTACCACGTCGTTTACGCACGGTCTGCTCGAGCTGCTGTCTGCCGTGGCGAACAATGGGGGAGAGGTCGTCGTGCTGCTTGCCCGCGAGCAGGCGGCGATGCGCGAGGAGCTTGCCACGGCATTTGATGCCCGCGATGTGTTGTTTGAGATCGCGCCGCTGGGGAAGAACGCCGTCGCGTCTGATGTCGCTTGCGGGACCGCCGCTCAGCCTGCCTTTATTGAGGTCGCCGGCCCCCATGCCCGTGCTCATGTCTATGCGGACGCCATCGATAAGTTGGTGAAAGCGCACAAGGAGTCCAAGGCCGATAAAGCTGCTGCAACGCCCGCCGACCCCGTGCGCGTGCTCGTCGTTTCTGTCCGGGCACCCCAGCTGTTCGGCGAGCTCGCCGCCCGTTTGGCGGCGCGTCACATTGCGGCCGAGACGACTGAGTTCACGGCGTTTTCCCAGTCCATCGCGGGCAGGCAGTTTACGGCGCTCGCCAACCTGATCGAGCGTATGAAAGCCGCCGACGAGGACACCGCTTCCAAGACTGAGTGGTGGCCCGCGCCGGAGCTTACCGACTGGATCTACAGTCCGCTTTCGGGCGCTGATGCCGTCAATGCCCGTACCTTCGATAAGAATATGCGTCTCTCGCGCAGCAAGACTACCGCGGGCGTCAAGAGCCTGCTGCAGAGCGTTCAGGGCCAGGTGAGGGGCGCGCGCAAGGCGACGAGCGACGATAACTGGTTTAAGAACGTACCGTGTGTGGTCTCGGACGTGTTCCAGGCGCTGTGGCGTGACAAGCCCGTGACGGCGCTTAAGGCCATGCTTGCCGTTGCCGAGGCGTTGCCCGATCGCGCTCTAGGCGGCCTTGACGGCCAGGCCCGTCGCCAGGCAGAGACGGCTTTGCTGCGCCATGCCATCGACATCCTTATGAACGATGCTCGCGCACTCGACGTGTCGCAGGCCGCGACCGTGCCGGTTCTCGACGGCGTTCGAACCAAGGTGGACAAGCGCAGTACCGCTTACGATTACGCGACCTACGAGGTCGATCGCACGCCACGGGCACAAGTGCGCTTCGTGTCGCTTGCCGATGCGTCGGTTTTGCGTCCTGGCGGCTACGATGCCGTGCTGTTTGCCGATGTCGACCTGGACAGCTATCCGCTTTCGCACGAAGAGGGCCCGCTTGCCACGTTGACGGCCGAGCTGCGCCGCGACGGCGTGTCTTTGGAGCCCGCCGCCCTGCTGCGCGTGCGCTTTGGCCGTGCGATGCAGGCGGCGAGCGGTCCGGTCGCGCTCGCCCGCGTGACGCACGATCGCCAGGCACGCGAGTGCTACCCGGCAGCCGTATGGACCGAGCTGTGGGCACATGCCGAGGCCGCTGGCGCTGCCAAGCCCATGCGCGTGGGCGAGGGCGATATCATCGCCGACTTTGATCCCGCGGCAGGTGAAGGCCTCAAGCGCGAGCGCGTGACCTGTGAAGCCCCTCAGCATCTGAGTGCCGAGGCCGTGCCGTATTTGGTCCTGCGCCGTCGCGTTGGCGAGGGTGAGAACGCGCCGCTCGTGCCGCGTCTGACGTCCGCCTCGCAGATCGAGGCCTATTCTACCTGTCCACTGTGCTGGTTCGTGTCGTATCGCGTCAAGCCCCAGTCTATCGACGCGGGCTTTGACAACATGGAGAAAGGCAACTTTGTCCACGACGTGCTGGAGCATCTGCATGCCCGTCTGCCCCAAGAAGGCATGGAGCGCGTGACGCCCGAGAATCTGCCGCGTGCACAGGAGCTGCTGCACGAGGTCTTTGACGAGACGTTGGCCGAGCACGCTGGCAAGCGCGGCACGGAGGGCCCGCTGGTGCCGCTCTCCCCGGTGGAGGAGCGCCAGGTGGCCGAGATCTTGCCGCAGCTGGAGGGTGTGCTTGCCTACGAGTCCGAGGCACTTGCCCCCTTTGCCCCGCGCTACCTGGAGTTTGCGTTCAACGAGCTCCAGGTCGAGTATGCCGGTTGGCCGCTCGGCGGGCGCATCGACCGCGTAGATGTGGATGCCGAGAATCGCGCCGTGGTAATCGACTACAAGCATCGTTCGGGTGTCGAGGAGTTTAAGCTTGCCGACCCCACGGTGCGTGACGAGGAGACGGGCGAGGCCCCCATCGACGACCCGCGCTGGCTGCCGCCCCATACCCAAACGCTCATCTACGCGCAGGCCATGCGTCGGGCACTGGGCTTGGATACCCGTGCAGCGCTCTATTTTTCGACCAAGGGCGGCAAGCCCGCGCTGCGCGGTGCGGCGAGCGCCGAGTTGCTCGAGGAAGAGCGCGGTGACGGTCGCATCCCGGGCCTCAAGAAGGGCTTCCCGGGCGAGGGCGGCAGCATGGACTTCGATGCCCTGCTCGATCGCGTGGAGGCCGACATCGCCGAGCGCCTGCGCGAGCTCGAGGCGGGCAACGTTGCCGCCGTCGACCCGGCGTCGGCTCAGGCCGCGCATGCGCGCTGCTCGTATAACCACGAAGGAACGTTTGTAAGGAGGGACGTGTAGACCATGGATCTTTCGACTTTGATGCCGCAACAGCTGCAGATTGTCAAAACGCTCGACCGCCCGCTGTTTGTCTCGGCGGGCGCCGGTTCGGGTAAGACCTTTACCCTCACGCGCCGCATCGTCTATGCGCTCTCGCCCGAATCCGGTCCGTTCGTTGAGCATCTGGACCAGGTGCTCGCCATTACCTTTACCAAAGATGCCGCGGCCGAGATTCGCGACCGCGTGCGCCGTGCGCTTATCGACGAGGGCATGGACGAGGAGGCCCTGACCGTCGACGACGCGTGGATCTCGACCATTCACGGCATGTGCTCGCGTATCCTGCGCGCGCATGCGCTGGAGCTGGGCATCGACCCCGAGTTCACGGTGCTCACCGATACCGACGAGCTCATGGACCAGGCTGTTGAGCATGTGCTGGGTCGCGCGACGGCACCCGATGCCGCCCCCGAGCTCGCGGCATCGCTCAAGGCCCTCTATGCCTGGTATCCCATGGCGGGCGAGGGCGGTTCCTTTGGCGCTGGCACGACCATCAAGGGCCTGGTGCGCGACCTGCTGGAGCTGTCGAGCCAGTTGCCGGGCGGTATGGACGACGTGCGCGTGGCGCGCGGCCAGGCCGATACCTCGGCACTCGCCGATGCCTATCGCGCGGCGCTGGGCGCAAGCAAGTCCTCGACCGAGAAGGCGCAGGCGGCGCTCGATGCCATCGACGCGTTCGAGGCGAGCGACAAGACCATGGTCGATGCGGCGCGACTCATGATGTCGTGCACCATGCCGCGCGCGAGCAAGGCATTCCCCAAGGAGCAGGTCGAGCTGCTCAAGGCCGAGGCCGCCGATGCGTTTATCAATATCGTGCTTGCCTGCGGTGGCCCGGCGCTCGATGCGCTGGTGGGCCTGGCCCGTTCCGTCGAGGCCGAGTATCGCGCATTGAAGGCTGCCCAGTCCGCCCTCGATAATAACGACCTGCTGCGTATGGCTTACGAGGCCCTGCGCGATTACCCTGCCATCCGTGCTGCGTACGAGGGCCGCTTTAAGATGGTCATGATCGATGAGTTTCAGGATACCGACCAGATGCAGGTCGATCTGATCCGTTACCTGACGGGTGCGGGGGAGCGCGCGCTGTGCACCGTGGGCGATGCGCAGCAGTCCATCTATCGCTTCCGTGGCGCCGAGGTCGAGGTGTTCCGTCGTCAGGAGCGCAAGGTGGGCTCGTCTGCCGCGCCCGAGGCGACTGCCGTGGTCGACGCCCCTGCCGGCGAACTCGTCAAACTCGTGCGCAACTTCCGCAGCCACGACGAGGTACTGCGTTACGTGGCACGCGTCTTCGACGGCGATGACGGCGATGACGGCGGCCTGATGCAGGGCTTTTTGGATCTTGAGGCGAGCGACGGCCGCAAGGACACGCTGGTGGCAGACGCCTCGCGTCGCCAGGCCCTCTTTGTTGCCGGCGGCAGCACGCAGGAGCGCACACAGGCCAAGGCCCGTGCGATCGCCGAGCGATTCCGCGCGCTTGCCGATGCCGGCCAGCCCCAGGGCGGCATGGTGCTGCTGCTGGGCCGCATGACCAATGCCGACGTCTACGCCCAGGCCTTCCGCGACCAGGGGCTCGACTGCGTCATCGCGGGCGGCTCGGTCTTTTCCCAAGCCGCCGAGGTGCAGACGGTGCGCGCCCTGGTTTGTGCGCTCGCCAATCCGGCCGATACGGCGCAGGGCCTTATGCCGCTGCTCGCCTCGCCGATGTTTGCACTCGGCGCCCAGGAGTTCCTGGCGCTGGCGACCAAGCTCGATAGCGAGACAGGGGAGACCTCGCGCCGGAATATCGACATGGGCATCATGAGCGATTCCGATGTGCCGGGTTTGCAAGACTTGCCGCTCGTGACGCGCGCCCGCGAGGTGCTGCGGTATGCGCTTCGTCGCGCGGGCCGCGATTCGTTCGCCGCCATCGCGCGCGACGTGGTCAACGCCTCCGGCTGGTTTGTGCGCCTGGCGCAGCGCGGCCCCGAGGGCAAGGCCATTGCCGCCAACGTGCTCAAGGCGCTCGACGCCGTGGCTGAGGCTGAGGCCGAGTTCGGCAACTCGCCGCGTTCCATCGCGCTGGCCTTCGACCGCTTCTTGTCGGGCAAGGAGGCCCCGGGCGCCCTCAACGAGGAGGGCGACGGCGCGGTGCGCATCATGACGGTGCATGCCTCCAAGGGTCTGGAATATCCGGTCGTGGCGGTCGCCGAGTGCTTTGGCGTGCGTAAGTCCTCGGGTGCGGCACAGATGGGTCGCGTCGAGGGCGGAGCGCAGGTCGTGGCACTGCCGGCACGCTTCGGCGGCGTTAAGCTCGCCGACGGTACCTTTGTGAAGGGTGACGACGTCAAAAAGCAGTTTGAGCACGCGTTTAAGGGCAAGGGCACGTCGCTGTGGCTGCCGCCGGAGCTCATGGAGGACGTCTGCGCGACGGATTCTCCCGCCGAGGCATTTGCCCGCCTGCGTAACGACGACCTGCAGCTTTCGCTCGAGGAGCGGGCTCGTCTGCTCTATGTCGCCATGACGCGAGCGCGTGAGCTGGTCATTCTGGCGATGGATGCCGGCGTGAGCCGCGGCAAGGTGACGGCGCCGACCTTCGATGTCGAGACCGATCTGACCTACGACGTGCTGCGCCGCATCCTGCCGACCGACAGTCTGGACATGCCGCAACTCGATAGCGACCGTTTGGTGTTCGACAACTCCAAGCCGGGCGACTACGAGCTTATCTCGCTGGCGGACTTTACGTTTGGCGAGCAAGCGTTTGAGGCTAACGCTTCGCTGGATGCCGAGGGCAGGCTTGTTCGCGGCGATGTCGATGTCGCTGATAATGCTGTGCACTCAACTGTGCCCGGTCCTGCCGACCCCAAGCCCGATTCGTTTGAGCTCGTGTATCCCCAGGCGGTGGGCGTGCGCATGGGCATCTGTCCGTTCCCGGCGCGTGACTCGTATAGCTATTCATCAATCGCCGCGGCACTGCATGCCGAGACGGAAGATCGTGCCGCCGAGGCACATGTGCCCATGGACGAGGCTGGCGATGATGCAGAGTCGGATGGTTCCGAGATGACGGATGCAGACGTGGCCGCCGTTGAGCCCGCCGGCAACCCCATGGCGTTGGGCTCGGCCTTCCACGCCGCCTGCCAGTGGCTGATCGAGATGGGTGCCGATGCGCTGCCCGCTGAGCGTGCCGATGCGCTGGCGCGCCTGTGGTGCCTGACGCCGGAGCAGCGCGAACGCTTCGACGTTGCCCTGGACCGCTGGCTCAAGTCGGCTGTTCGTGCCGACCTGCTCGCGTGGCCGTGCGTTCGCGCCGAGGTGCCGTTCTTTTCGCTGGGCTGCGAGGACGAGGACATCGCTCGCTACGGTGCCTATGCCGAGGGCGCCATCGATGCACTGGCCACCGACCCGGCCGATCCGTCGCGCGCCCTGGTCATTGATTACAAGACGGGCGGCACGCCGGACGAGACGCCGGACCAGCTGCTCGAGAAGCACGCCCTGCAGGCGCGCGTTTACGCCGACGTTCTGCACAAGGCGGGCTTTGAGGCCGTGACCGTCAAGTTCGTCCGCGTGGAGCAGGCGAATCCAACCATCTTCGTCGAACCCGCCGAACCTCAAGTGGTCACCTACAACCTCTAACCCTCAATAACTTGCGGTGGAATACGGACTGTTTTAGCCAAAAAAGCCGCCAAACAGTCCGCATTTCACCGCAACTGCAAGAGGAGCCGTGTTGGTTTGGCTAGGTTCGGGTGCCGTCCGCGCCGTGGGGTAAAATCGTTCAGTCAGAACACGAACCCGCATCGGAGCTCATCACATGGCATTCGTCCATCTGCACAATCACACTGTTTTCTCCATGCTCGACGGCGCAACCCGTATCCAGGATATGGTCAACCGTGCCGTTGAGCTGGGTATGCCCGCTGTGGCCATTACCGACCACGGCTACATGTATGGCGTGCCCGACCTGGCGCTGGCCTGCGACGCCGTCAACCACAACACGCCCGAGTACAAAACCTGGAGCCACGACAAGGCCTTCCTGGAAAAGGACCGCCGCGACGAGTTGGTGGAGCCCGATCCCGAGGAAAACCCGCGCGAGCATGCCCAGTATGTGAAGGACATGGCCATGTGGGACGAGAAGGGCAACATCGACGAGCTCAAGCCGCCCCTGGTCATCAAGCCCATCTTTGGCTGCGAGGTTTACTTTACGCCGGACGAGACCCTTGCCCGCGACCACAAGCCCGAGCTCTATCATATGATCCTCCTGGCCAAAGACCAGGAAGGCTACGTCAACCTGATGCAGACGGTCTCCGAGGCCGCCGTGCAGGGCTTTTACTACAAGCCCCGTGTGACGCTCGACAACCTGCGCCGCCATGCCAAGGGCATGATCTGCACGAGCGCCTGCATCGCGGGCATCATCCCCAAATACATCGACCGCGGTGACATGGAGGGCGCCATCAAGTGGGCCGAGACCTTCCGCGACACCTTCGACCCCGGCGACTTCTACATCGAGATCCAGGAACACGGCATCACCACCGACAACGGCCTGACCGACGAGCAGATGGACCGCACGCTCATCGATATCGCCAAGCAGGTGGGCGTCAAGGTCATCGCCACCAACGACTTCCACTACCTGCGCCGCGAGGATGCGCCCGTGCAGGACGTCATCATGTGCATTGGCATGAACGCCAAGGTCGACGACCCCAACCGCATGCGCATGACCGGCTCGGAGTTTTACATGAAGACCGAGGAGGAGATGCGGGCGATGTTCCCGTATTGCCCCGAGGCCTGCGACAACACGCTCGAGATCGCCGACAAGTGCTACGTTGAGCTGGACTGGGACTCCATCATCCTGCCGCGCTTCCCGCTGCTCGATCCCGGCGAGACGCACGAGAGCCAGTTCCGCCGCGAGTGCGAGAAGGGCCTGCGCCAACACTACGGTGACGACTGGGCCACGCGCGAGATCGGCGGCGTCAACATCAAAGAGCGCTTTGAGTACGAATACAAGGTCATCTGCGACAAGGGCTTTGCCGCCTACTTCCTCATCGTTGCCGAGTACGTGCAATGGGCCAAGGACAACGGCATCGGCGTCGGCCCCGGCCGTGGCTCGGCCGCCGGCGCTATCGTCGCCTACGCCATGAACATCACCGCGTTCGACCCGCTCGAGAACGGCCTGATGTTCGAGAGGTTCCTGTCCCCGCAGCGTACCGAGATGCCCGATATCGATATGGACTTCGACGATGAACGGCGCCTCGAGGTCGTGGAGCACGTTCGCCAGCTCTACGGCCCCGAGAAGGTCACCCACGTCATCACCTACTCGACCATCAAGGCCAAGCAGGCCATCAACGACGCCGCGCGCGTCCTGGACTACCCGGTCTACATGGGCCAGCGCCTGTCCAAGATGGTCTCGAGCGACCCCAAGGTCAAGCTCAAGCAGGTGCTCGAAAAGCAACCCGGCAAAGAGGATCTGTTTAACCCCGATTTTGCCGAGGCCTATAAAAAGGACGACGACGCCCGTCGCATCATCGACACGGCGCTCTCGATCGAGGGTCTCACCCGTGGCGAGGGTGTGCACGCGTGCGCCGTTCTGATCTGCCGCGACCCCGTCAACGAGCACGTGCCCACCAAGCTCGACACCAAGGGCGGCGTCGAGATTACCCAGTACGAGGGCCATACCGTTGCCGACATGGGCCTGCTCAAGATGGACTTCCTGGGCCTGCGCACGCTGACGGTTATCTCCAAGGCCAAGGCAAACATCAAGAAGAACTTCGGCATCGACATCAAAGAGGAAGAGATTCCCTTTGACGATCCCGAGATCTTTAAGCTCATGGGCTCCGGCCACACCGCCGGCGTCTTCCAGGTCGAGTCCGCCGGCATGACGGCCACGATCAAGAACATGAAGCCCACCGAGTACAAGCACGTCGTGGCATTGATCGCTCTGTACCGCCCGGGCCCGCTGGGCGCCGGCATGGTCTCGTCCTACATCAACCGTATGAACGGCAAGGAGCCGGCCGTCTCCTACGACGACCGCCTGGACGACATCCTGGGCGAAACCTACGGCACCATGGTCTACCAGGAGCAGGTTATGCTCATCTCCGTCGAGATGTGCGGCTTCTCCAAGGGCGAATCGGACTCGCGTATCCGTAAGCCCGTGGCTAAGAAAAAGATTAAGCTGCTCACGTCGACGGTGCTGCACTGGGAGGATGGCTCGGACGAGACCACCTACGACCACTGGATGAACGGCGCTATCAAGAACAACTACACGCGCGAGGTCGCCCAGAAGATTTGGGACGATGTTCTTGAGTTCGCGTCCTACGCCTTCAACAAGTCGCACTCCGCCGGCTACGCCATCCTGGTTATGCAGACGGCGTGGCTCAAGGCGCACTATCCGCACGAGTACATGGCGGCCGTTCTGACGTCCTATACGGGTAAGACCGACAAGATCGTGCACTACGTCTCGGCATGCCGTCACGACGGCATCCCCGTGCTTTCGCCAGATGTCAACGAGTCCGGTACCGAGTTCACGGCTACCAAGGAGGGCGTGCGCTTTGGTCTGGCCGGCATCCGCGGCGTGGGCACCGGCGTGGCGCAGGCGATTATCGCCGAGCGCGAGGCGGGCGGTCCGTTTAAGACGCTGCACGACTTTGTCGAGCGCGTGGACTCGAGCCAGGCCAACCGTCGCGTGATCGAATCGCTCATCAAGGCAGGCGCCTTCGACTCCACGGGGTATCCGCGTCGTCAGATGATGCACTTTGTGGATAAGAACAACCCCGAGAACATCATCGATGCCGCGGTAAAGCGCCAGAAAGATCGCGCGAGCGGCCAGACGTCGTTCTTCGATATGTTTGGCGACGTCGAGGGCTCGGGCTTTGAGGTGAGCGTGCCCGATCCGGATGGCCAGGAGTGGGACCGCCACCTTAAGCTGAGCCAGGAGAAAGAGGTTCTGGGCATCTATGTCTCGGACCACCCGCTGCGCCCGTTTGAGTATGCACTAGCCAAGGCGCGCGACTTCTCGTTCTCGCAGATCGACACCGGCTACGAGGTTCAGAATCCTACGGGCGGCACCATCAACCAGGAGATTCCCGAGGGCAAGGCGCTGTGGTGGGCCGGCATGGTCTCGAGCGTGTCCAAGCGCGTGACCAAAAACGGCGATCCCATGGGTATCGTGCAGCTCGAGGACATGGAAGGCGAGGCCACGGTCGTGGTGTTCCCCAAGACCTACAAGGAGGCCGAGGGGTACCTGTACGGCGAGGTCGATCCCGAGACCGGCGCGCAGCTGTCCGACGCGTTTGTGCGCATTAAGGGCAAGCTCGAGCGCTCGGACCGCGGCGACCAGATCATCGCGCAGGAGATTGTGCCGCTGGAGCTTAGCGAGGAGAAAAACAAGCCCAAGGTCTTTGAGGTCATGGTGCCCAACAGCCGCTTTAGCCAGGGCAATATGGCGCGCCTGGCCACGGTGCTCACCACCAACCCGGGCGGCGACCGCGTGGAGATCTTTATTGAGCAAGTCGACGGGCGCGTGCTACGTGCCGAGGTACCAGCCAAGGTCAACGCACGCTCGATTCCGCTGCTGGCAGAGGCAAAGGCCATCGTCGGCAACCAAGGCCGCGTGACGGTTATCTAAGCTACCCCGGGTGAGATTGGAGGAAGTGATGGCGCAGGGGACGTTTGTGCAGGCGCTCCGGAAAGAGGCGGCGCTGAGCGGCACCTTTATGAAGGGTCGCTCGCTCATGCTCAACGGCGCCGTGCTGTCGATTGAGGACGGCGGCTCACGCTTCTCCAAAAACGTGACGGTTGAGGGCTCGGTGCGCGGTTCGCGCGGCGACCTGTACAAGACGCACGTGGCGCTCGACATGGACGAGCACGAGGTGATCGACTACGACTGCGATTGCCCCGCCGCCTATCGTTACCCCGGTATGTGCAAGCACGCTATTGCCACGGCTCTGGCGTATTTGGATGCCAGCGGCGCCGAGCCCGTCGAAGGTTTGCGCACGCCGGTCCGTACGTTTACGGCGCAGCCGAAACAGCCCGCGCGCACCGCGCCCAAAGCGCCGGCCGTCAATCCCAACTTTCCCTTTCCGGCGCCCGTCCCCACGAGTCCCAGCCTCATGGCGGCGCTCTCCGATCTTTCGGACGCGCGCATGGATGAGCTGGCGAGCATGCGCCGCAAGCTCGCTGGCAGTGTGGATCCCGATGCCCCCAAGGCGGTGTTGGAGCCCTCGTTGGTGCCGTACTACAATCCGCTGTTCGCAGACCGCTTTAGCTGGGCGCTCGAGTTCCGCATTCGCTGCGGTTCGGTGTCCTACGTGGTCAAGGATATCGACGGCATGGCCGACGCCTATGTCCGAGGCGGCACCTTCTCGTACGGCAAGAAGCTCACGTTTGTCCATACGCCCGAAGCCTTCGAGGACGTGTCGACAAAGCTGCTCAACCTTGTTGTGACGACAGTTGCCTATCTCGATGACATCACAAGCTCGCGTTCGGCGTCGTACGACTTTGCCCGCAGCGGTTTTGTCGCCGAGCGTCAGTTGCCGCTGTCCGAGCATAGCATCGTATATGTGCTGGACCTGCTGCGTGGCCAGACCATCTCCTTTGAGCCCGCCTGGTCGCGGGGGACGACGACGCATCGCACCTATGACGTGGCGGTTGAGATGCCTCCGGAAGGGGAGGACGAGGCTCTGTCTAAGCGCCCACCGCTCCTTGCCGCCAAAATCGCGCCGGCGGCTGGCGGCAGCTACGATCTACGCCTGCCGGCCGATGCATACTGCTTTGCTTCGGGCGACGTTGCCTATCTGGTCGACACCCGCCGTGCGCGCCGCGCCGATGTAGCGTTTGCCCAGCATGCGGCGCCGTTCCTATCGCGCTTACTGCCCTGTCGCACGCCAGTCCATATCGCTGCCGACCAGGTGGGGGAGTTCTGTCGTATGGCTCTACCCATTTTGCGCGACTACACCGACCTCACCGCGCCCGCCGCGCTCGATACCGTGGCACCCGAGCCGAGCTTTGCTATGGCAATCGGCGTCGACGATGGGCTCGTGACCTGCAAAATTACGGTTACCTACGGCGACTGGTCGGCGGATCTCTTTAGCCTGGGCGCTTCGGGCAGTCCCTTCGAAGAGCAACGCCCCGGCGTGCCGCCCCGCGACGAGGTGGCGGAGTTTCGCGCTATGGATACGGCGGCCCTGTACTTCGATTTCTACGAGGGCGGTCTG
>URIJ01000005.1 GCA_900547835.1 uncultured Collinsella sp. | reverse complement strand
AAGAACATACGAGCCAAAGCCCCCTGCTCCGCCGACTCCGCCAGTCCCGCCGCCGGCACATCGCCAGCGACAACGGAGCCCTCAAACGGCAGCACTTCAACGGCGCGAGCAGCAGGCACGACCGCATCGGCCTCGGCATGCATGCGCTCCAGGGCCGTCGCCGTCTGCTCCAACACACCGGCGCTGCGAATCAGGTACACCTCGCAGCTCGCGTCCACCTTGCGTTTGCAATGCACGACGATGCGCTCTCCCGCAGCGGCATCCACGGGGCAAGGCACCTGTGGCCAGCGCTTGGGCACATCGGGACGCGCGTCGACACCCGGATAGAACCGAATCTCGAGCGTGTCACCCGCCGCCACGGCGGCATCGAGCTCAACGGTCACCTCTTCGTGGCCCACAGCGACCAAGCGCCCCACGCGCACGCCCTGGTTAATTGCACGCTCAAAGCTCATCAGCTCGGCACCCGAACGCCCTCGCAGGTACGCATCGGTAAACCCACGGTTAAACGACCTTCCCAGCTCGCGCTCAAGCTCTTCCACGGCATCGGGGTCCCACGCGCCGTCGCGCAGCATATCGAGCGCCCGGCGCCAAACCCGCACCACGTTGAATACGTAATCGGGGTTCTTCATGCGCCCCTCGATCTTGAGCGACGCCACGCCGGCATCTACAAGCTCGGGCAGATGCGCAATACCCAGATAGTCGCGCGGACACAGCAGGCGATCTCCCTCGACGGCGGCAACACTCTGCCCAGCCTCGTCCACCAAGTCATAGGATAGACGGCACGGCTGCGTGCAATCACCGCGCATCGCAGAGCGGCCACGCCGCAGGGCCGAGAACTCGCACGCCCCCGAATAGCCGATGCAAATCGCACCGTGGCAGAATACCTCGATGGGCACGCCCGTGGCACATAGCGCCGCAATCTCGTCGACCGTCAGCTCGCGTGCCGTCGTCACGCGCTCGACCCCCAGCTCATCGGCGGCAAGCCGCACGGCACCCTCGCTATGAGCGCCCGCCTGCGTGGACAGGTGAATCTCGACCCCGGGAATCGCCGCGCGCAGCGCGCAGGCCAACCCGGCATCGGCGACAATCAGAGCATCGGCGCCCAGCTCCAGTGCATGAGCTCCCAACGCCACCGCGTCGGACAACTCATCGTCAAACACGAACACGTTGAGCGTTACGTACACACGCACGCCATGGGCATGCGCCACGGCGCAGCCGCGCGCAAACTCGTCATCCGTAAAGCCATGCGCGCTCACGCGGGCGTTAAAGCCGCCCAACCCCGCATAGATGGCATCGGCACCCGCGGCGATGGCCGCAAGCATCTGGTCGAGCCCGCCCGCCGGCGCCAGCAGCTCGGGCAGCGCCGCACCGGCAGCATCCAATCCAGTCTCGTATTGTCCGCTCGGCCCCATCGTCCGAATCGCCATCGACAAACTCCTTACCAAGGTATGCATTCACTCTGAAAAATGCCGTCTTCCAGCATACACGAGGCCTCGCGCGCCCCGTTTGGTTTATCGTGTAATAACTTATGTCCATCCTGCCCCGACGGCACATCCACCGTCTGGCACGACATACCTGGAGGTCAATATATGGGTCCTCGCCAACGACAGGGACACAGCCGTTCAAAGACGCACGCCCTGCCCATAATCCTGCTCTCGTTTTTGGGCTTTCTGCTGATTGCGGGCGTGGCGTTTGGCATCGGCATGGTCGGTAACGTCAACCGCTGGCTGTCCGATCTGCCCGACTACACCGACGCCAACGCGTATCTGGTGAGCGAGCCCACCGAGATCGTCGACTGCAACGGCAACAAGATCGCGAGCTTCTACACGCAAAACCGCAAGTCCATCACCAAGGACGAGGTCTCCCCCTACGTGCTGCAGGGCACCGTTGACGTCGAGGACGAGCGCTTCTACGAGCACGGCGGTATCGACCTGTGGGGTATCGCGCGTGCTGCGGTGGCAACCCTCGGCGGCGGGCACGAAGGCGCCTCGACGATCACCCAGCAGCTGGTGCGCAACACCATCCTGCAGGAGGAGCAGTTCGACTCGACCATCGAGCGTAAGGTGCGCGAGGCCTACATCGCCGTCAAGATGGAGGACATGTACTCCAAAGACGAGATCCTCATGATGTACCTCAACACCATCTATTACGGCCACGGCGCCTACGGCATCGAGGCCGCAGCCGAGACCTATCTGTCCAAGAGCGCCGCCGACCTCACCCTGAGCGAGGCCGCGCTGCTCATCGGCCTTCCCAACTCGCCTTCGCAGTACGACCCCACGGTCAATCCCGATCTGGCACTGTCTCGCCGCAACAAGGTTCTCGACAACATGCTGCGCCTGGGCCACATCACCCAGGAGGAGCACGATGCCGCACAGGCCGAGCCCATCACCCTCAACGTGACCGAAATCTCGGGCAGCGGCGTCGACGTTTACTCGCAGCCCTACTTTGTCTCCTACGTCAAGCAGCTGCTGGAGCAGGAGTTCTCGACCGACGTGCTCTTTAAGGGCGGCCTGACCGTCAAGACCACCATCGACCCCACGATGCAGCAGGTGGCAGAGAATGCCGTCCGCGAGCAGCTCGACACGCTCTCGCTCGACGGCCTGGACATGGGCATGGTCGTCGTCGACCCCAAGACCGGCTACATCAAGTGCATGGTGGGCGGCTACGACTACAACGCCGACGAGAACCACGTAAACCATGCCACGGCCAAGCGTCCCGTCGGCTCCACCTTTAAGGCCTTTACGCTGGCAACTGCCATCCAAAACGGCATGAACCCCAACGTCACCCTCAACTGCAACTCGCCGCTCAAGGCCAAGGGCACCACGACCGAGGTCCAAAATTACGCCAACCAGAGCTATGGCAACATCACGCTTAAGCAGGCGACGGCATACTCCTCCAACACCGGCTACATCCAGGTGGCGGAAGCCGTCGGTAACAGCAAGATCATCTCGCTCGTCAAAAAGCTCGGCATCGACCCCGCCAAGGACAACATCGAGGACGTTCCCGTCATGACCCTCGGCACCGGCTCGATCTCGCCGCTCGAGATGGCCGCCGCCTACGCGACGTTTGCCAACGGCGGCTACTATCGCCAGCCGATCGCCATCACCGAGATTGACTCTCGTACCGGTTCGGTGCTGTACCAGCACACCGACAATCCCTCACAGGTGCTTACCGAGGGCGAGGCCGCCGCGGTCACCGATGTTCTGTCCGGCGTCATGAAGGGCAGCGGTACGGGTGCTGCCGGCGCTCTGAGTGTCAACCAGCCCTATGCCGGCAAGACGGGCACCACCGACAACACCACCAACCTGTGGTTCTGCGGCTATACCCCGCAGCTGGCGTGCGCCCTGTGGACCGGCTATTCCGCGGGCGAGATCCCCATCCAAAAGTACGGCACGGACCTGCTGGGCGACAGCACCAACCTGCCTGTCTTTAAGCGGTTTATGAACACCGTTCTGACCGGTACCGAGCGCGAGGAGTTTGCGACCGGAACGGCGCCCACCTACAAGAACAACAGCGTCTGGAAGTTCTACGGCACCAACAACACCAAGAAGTCGGAGAACGACGACAAGGACAAGGACGAAGAGGAAGAGGAAACCACCACAACGACTACCACGACGACCACGACCACCGAGACCACGGGCGGCGACACCACCGGCGGCACCGGTACGACCGGTGGCTCGACGGGCGGCTCCACTGGTGGTTCGACCGGCGGCGATGGCGGCACGCCTACGCCTACGCCCACTCCCGACCCCTCGCCCACGCCTGACGATACGGTCGGCTAAGAAGTACGCGACTAAAGCCAACAAGGCCCCGAGCAGCTTATTGAACTGCTCGGGGCCTTTTAGTTTGAAGCGACCTGGTGGGCGGTCTTTATACCGGCAAACAAAAAGAGGTACCGGCCAACGTCGATACCCCTTACAAGCCACTATGTCAGCGCACACAATGCCGAGTGCACGACCCGCACGCCTACTTGCGAGAATTGCTCAGCTTATTGATCAGCGCCTCGAGACGCTCGCCGTCCTCGGCCGTCTGGGCAATAACCAAAATCGTATCGTTGCCGGCAAGCGAGCCAAGCACATCGGGCAACTCTGCCGCATCAACGGCGGCGGCGATGCCGGAAGCCGTGCCAGGCTGAGCCTTGATCATAACCAGATTATCGGTACGCAGAACGCCCGTTACGAGCTCGGAAACCATACGCTGCAGGTGCAGGTCCTCTGCCAGAACATAGATGCCCTCAGGGAGCTTACGCAGCCCCATATCGGCAATATCGCGAGAGACAGTCGCCTGCGTGCAATCAAAGCCCATAGCGCGGAGCTCATCGACCAGCACGCGCTGCGTGCGGACGTCCTTATTGCGCACAATATCTCTAATGGCATCCTGGCGCCCATTGCGTTTTTTAGCCATACAAACCCTCTCTCCAAAAGATGGCGGAGACAATCAATCAGTGATTGAATAGTTTAACGCTATTTGAAGGCTTTTGTGTATAAGAACGCATTTCGAAACAATTCTATGCAAATTTGTTTCGAAATGAGCCGTTTAGGCGGTTTTTGCGCCCGTCCGGTTAAGAAAAGCTGCCAGATGCGTACACATCACGCAGCGCGCGGGCTTGGCGCTGGCGATCGGCCCAAACAACAGACCGAGTCCCCGATGGTTGTCCTTGAGCGCGGCGACCATCTGACGGGTTCGAGGCGCCTCGAGCATATCACGCATGCGGGCGGAACGCTCGATTGACGACACTCCATGCGGGCTCAGACACAAATTCTCGATGCAGGCGACCAGTCCGGCAAAGTAGAACTTTTGGCTTGCCAGCTTGAGCCGACCACCGCTATCTGCTTCCGAGAGTGAGTCCGCAAGCTCGTCGAGCGCTCGAGTGTCATCGGATATCCTGGCATACATGGTGGGATCAAAGGCATCTGTAAGCTTAGGTGCCACCGCGTGGAAACAAGCGTCGCCGCAGCCGGACACGAATCGTGCCTGCGAGAGCGCATAAGCCATAAACTCAACCGTACGGTACGCCTTGCCGCGCGACAGGCATGCCTCAAACAGCGGACGGCTATACATCACGCCAGAGGTCTGAGCGACTAGGCCGCCTAAAATCAACTGGGGCAGCCCAGTCACCATAGAAGACTCGTCTTCTATGGCAATAGAGGCAGCATCCAAGACGCGCGAATGACGCTCGCGGTGCGCATCGTATCGATCGAGCGACACCGAGGGGAGCACAATGTCTGCCGCAGTATCGCACGCGATATCGACCATCTTGGAAAGGGCCTGCGGAGCAAACCACTCATCGGCGTTCATGGCGATGATTTGAGAGCCGCGCGAGGCATCAAAACCGGCACGAAGACAAGCGCCGCGCTTCGCGTCCTCGACGTCAATCAAATCAATATGGATGTCCCTGTCGGCAGCAACTTGAAGCGAATGGCGCACACCGGGCGCAGCATCGCGGCAAACAACGACAATCTGCAAATCGTAGAGGTCTTGGTTCTGGATACTCTCGAGCGCACGCATCGCATAGCTGGGCGAACCTTCTACCACAAGGATCACCGAAAGTCGCGGATGCGAGCCACGTCGAACCAAGTTATCCGTCCTCTCGACAGCAATGAATCAAACCGTGGTTCATGGTACACCCCGGCAATAAAAGCAATGAGACACCGGTTGTATTGCACGCCAAGAACAGATGTTGCACACGCGCAGCCCACAGATGACGGGTGTCGACGCACGACGCGTCGAGCCCTCCCCTAGTCGAGCACGACGAGCTCGGCGGGATCGTAATCCACGCCCATAAACGTAAGGCCGCAGGCAGGAGCCGTGGGGCCCGCAGCGGTACGGTCGCAAGCATCGATGACCTCGCGCATCCACTCGGGTTTACGGCGATGCATGCCAATCTCGACAAGCGTGCCCACGATCGTGCGGACCATCGAATGCAGAAACGCATTGCCCTCGATGGTGAACGTCAGGATGTCCTCGCCAAACGCAACCTCATGGCCAAATTCGGCACGCATCACGCAGCGATGCGTGGGCTTGCCAACGGCCGAAGCGACCTTGCAAAAGCTTTTAAAGTCCTGCTCGCCCAGCAGTGCGGGGCAGGCAGCAGACATAGCCTCAACATCCAAGGGATAGCGATGCCACCACACGGCACCACGGGACAGCACGGGGCGCGCATCGCGATCGGCAATACGGTACGTATACGTACGGGAACGCGCGTCAAAACGTGCAGAAAAGCCTTTACGGGCCTTGTAGACCTCGTTGATGGCGATATCTTTGGGCAGCAGGGCATCCATAGCCCGCAGCCACCTACGGCGCGTAAGGGCGAGCTCAGCGTCCGTTACGGGCACGCTGATGTACTGAGCCACGGCATGCACGCCGGCATCGGTACGCCCCGCGCACGTCAGATCGATCGGACGGCGAAGCAGCGTCTCGATGGCTCGACGCAGCTCACCCGCAACCGTCGTCTGTCCCGGCTGCTCGGCAAATCCGCTATACGACGAGCCATCATAGGCCACGCGAAATACGAGCGTGGCGTCAAGCTCGGAAATCGAATTGAAATCAGACGGCGCAGTCATGGGCGCTCCCAACAAACAAGCAACGGTATCGCGACAAAAAAAGAGGGGTACGCGAACGTACCCCTCGAATATAGCCTATGCAGACGGAATGTCTACTCAGCGGTCTCCTCAGCAGGAGCCTCCTCGACAGCCTCGACCTTCTTGGGAGCAGCGGCCTTCTTGGGGGCCGGAGCAGCCTTCTTGGCCTTAGGCGTGCAAGGCTCGGTGACGAGCTCCATGATAACGATGGGAGCGTTGTCGCCCTTGCGGTTACCGAGCTTCATGATGCGGGTGTAACCGCCGTTGCGGTCCTGCCACATGCCCTGAGCAGCCTTGTCGAAGATCTCGGCAACGAGCTGCTTATCGCCGAGCTTGGCGATAGCCAGACGACGAGAGTGCAGGTCGCCCTTCTTGGCCCAAGTGATGATCGGATCGACGACCGAACGCAGCGCCTTAGCGCGGGTCTCGGTGGTCTTGATGCGGTCGTTCTCGAAGAGGGCCTTAGCAAGGCTCTTCTTCATGGCCTTGGTGTGGCTCGCATCGGTGCCGAGCTTCAGGCCCTTCTTAACGTTGTGACGCATGGTCTAGTTTCTCCTCAAATATGCGAAGCATTAAGCCTTCAGGCTCAGGCCCATGGACTCAAGCTTGTCCTTCACTTCCTCGATCGACTTAACACCGAAGTTACGGATGTTGAGCAGATCGTTCTCCGAGAACTCAACGAGCTGACGGACCGAGTGAATGCTGGCGCGCTTAAGGCAGTTGTAGGAACGGACGGAAAGGTCCAGATCCTCGATCTGCTTGTCCAGCTCGGCGTTGTCGTTGGTGACCTCGGGAGCGAAGATCGAAGCCTCCTCCTCGACCTCGGGGGTCTCGGCAAGGTTCATAAAGGCAGCCATATGCTGGTTGATGATATTGGCAGCCTGGACCACGGCGTCGCGCGGGGCGATGGAGCCGTTGGTCTCGATCTCGAGGACAAGGCGGTCGTAGTCGGTGTGCTGACCGACACGGCAAGCCTCAACGAGCTTGGCGCAACGGGACACCGGCGAGTACAGCGAGTCGACGTGGATCACACCGATGGGATCGTTGTCGCGCTTGTTGGCCTCGCCAGAAACATAGCCGCGGCCATAGCCGATGCGCATGCTCATGGTGAGATGGCCACCCTCGGTGAGCGTAGCGATGTGCTGCTCGGGGTTGACCAGCTCAAACTCGGACGGAATAAAGAAGTCCGCACCGGTGACCTCGCAGGGGCCGTCAACCGAAATGGTGGCGGTCGCCTCGTCGGTCGTGCCGAGAGCCCTGAAGACAAGACCCTTGACATTCAGGACGATGTCGGTGACATCCTCGACCATGTTAGGGATGGTCATGAACTCGTGCTGCGCACCATCGATCTGAATAGCCTCGACGGCGGCACCCTCGAGCGAGGACAGAAGAACGCGACGAAGGGAGTTACCCAGCGTATCGCCGTAGCCACGCTCGAGCGGCTCGACGGAGACACGAGCAGACGTCTCGTTGATCTCTTCGACCTGAACCTGAGGCCTAATGAATTCTGACATGTATTACCTCCAGCCTCAGCAGCCCGGATGGACTACTTAGAGTAGAGCTCGACGATGAGCTGCTCGTTGATATCACCGCTGATCTGCTCACGCGTCGGCAGAGCGAGCACGTTACCAGACAGCTTCTCGATATCGACCTCGAGCCAGCCAGGGACCTCAAAGCGCTCGGAGGAAATCAGGGCCTCCTTGATGGGGAGGAGGTCACGGAACTTCTCGCCGACAGCGACGACGTCGCCGGCCTTGACGCGGTAGGACGGGATGTCCACGCGCTTGCCGTTCACGGTGAAGTGACCGTGACGGACGGACTGACGAGCCTCTTTGCGGGTGCGGGCGAAGCCAAGACGGAAGACGACGTTGTCGAGGCGAGACTCAAGGATGATCATGAGGTTCTCACCGGTGACGCCGTTCATCTTGCGGGCCTTGTTGAAGTAGCCGTGGAACTGCTTCTCCAGAACGCCATAGATGAACTTGACCTTCTGCTTCTCGCGCAGCTGCATGCCGTACTCAGATTCCTTGCGACGGCGCTTGGGCTGACGGATAGATTCCTTCTTGCTGCTGTAACCGAGCTCAGCGGGATCGATCCCGAGCTGACGGCAGCGCTTAAGAACAGGAGTCCTGTCGATTGCCATATTGATACGATCCTTTCAGTTACACGCGGCGACGCTTCTTGGGGCGGCAGCCGTTGTGCGGAATGGGGGTCTTGTCCTGGATGCTCGAGACCTCGAGGCCAGCAGCCTGGAGGGAGCGGATGGCGGTCTCACGACCGGAGCCGGGGCCCTTGACGAAGACGGAAACCTTCTTCATACCGTGCTCCATGGCCTGCTTGGCAGCAGCCTCGGCAGCCATCTGGGCAGCGAACGGCGTGGACTTACGGGAGCCCTTGAAGCCCACCTGGCCAGCCGACTTCCAGGAAATGACGTTGCCCTGGGGATCGGTGATCGAAACGATCGTGTTGTTGAACGTAGAACGAATGTGAGCCTGGCCCACGGAAATGTTCTTACGGTCCGCGCGCTTCAGACGGGCAGCGCGAACGTTCTTCTTAGCAGTAGCCATCTATCTAGCGCTCCTTATTTCTTCTTCTTAGCACCGATCTGACGCTTCGGGCCCTTGCGGGTACGAGCGTTAGTGTGGGTGCGCTGGCCGCGGACCGGGAGGCCCTTGCGGTGACGAAGGCCGCGGTTGCAGCCGATGTCCATAAGGCGCTTGACGTTCTGGTTGCGCTCACGGCGGAGGTCGCCCTCAACCATGATCTGGTTCTTATCGATATAATCGCGGATGGCGTTAACCTCATCCTCGGTGAGGTCCTTAACGCGCGTATCCACGTTAACGTTGCACTCGACGCAAATCTTCGTCGCAGTGGTGCGGCCGATGCCGTAAATGTAGGTCAGACCGATCTCAACGCGCTTCTCACGCGGGAGGTCGACACCATTAATACGGGCCAACGTAGTCTCCTCTCTTAACCCTGACGCTGCTTATGACGGGGGTTCTCGCAAATGACGAGGACCTTGCCATGGCGCCTAATGATTTTGCACTTATCGCACATCTTCTTGACCGAAGGACGTACCTTCATCGTTCTTCCTTTCGGTAGCGCTCAAACTACTTCCCTACTATCTACTCGCCCAGCCGCAGGCGTTTAAAACTATGGCTGGTCTTCACACGCAAACCGACCGTAGGTTGAGCTAAGCCTGCAGTCGGAAAAGAGCGTGTATGCGTGCCGCTATTTATAGCGATAGGTGATGCGGCCGCGGGTCAGGTCGTACGGGGAAAGCTCCACGACAACCCTGTCACCGGGGAGAATACGGATGTAATTCATTCGGATCTTGCCAGAAATGTTGCACAGAACCGAATGACCGTTCTCGAGCTCGACCTTAAACATGGCGTTGGGCAGCGGCTCCTTTACCGTACCCTCGAGCTCAATTGCGTCTTCCTTCTTCACAAGCAATCATCTTTCTCTAGAAAACGACAGCGATTGAGTATTCTACAACACGTATGCACGCATCGTAATAACTTCGTAATGGCTCCACAACTAAATGGAACTTGTTACATTTCTCCGCCTTGGAGGGAGCACCAAGCACCTTGGGCATCCGTGGTGAGAATCACCGGACCGTCATTGGTAATGGCGACGGTGTTCTCGTAGTGCGCGGCGGGCAGGTGATCGTTGGTCGTAACAATCCAACCGTCGGAGCCCGTGCTCACATGGTTGGAACCCATCGTAACCATCGGCTCGATGGCAATGACCATGCCGGCCTGGAGGCGAACGCCCCTCCCCTTCTTTCCATAGTTAGGAACGTTGGGGTCCTCGTGCATCACGCGGCCAATGCCATGACCCACATAATCACGAAGCACGCCGTAACCGTGAGACTCGGCGAGGGACTGAACGGCATAACCGACGTCCCCGATATGGTTACCGGGAACAGCCTGCTCGATGGCAGCCTTAAGGCAATCGCGCGTGACCTCGCACAAAGCCTTGGCTTCGGGCGTGGGGGTGCCGACGAAAAACGTCCAAGCGTTATCGCCGACCCAACCGTCGACAACGGCTCCCGTATCGATGGAGATGATATCGCCATCGCGCAGGATCATGTCGGGGTTGGGAATACCGTGGACCACGGCATCGTTGATCGATGCGCAAATGGTCCCCGGGAACCCGCCGTAACCCTTAAAGGCCGGGGTGCCGCCATGCATGCGGATAATCTGCTCCGCGAGCTGATCGAGCTCAAAAGTCGAAACGCCGGGGCGCACCATGGCTCCAACGTGGCGGAGCGCCATCTTAGATAGCGCTCCTGCCTTCTTCATCTGCTCGATTTGCGTTGCAGACTTAATCTTGATCATAGACCGAGAGCCTCTTTGACATCCCCGTACACGGTCTCGCGAGCCTGGTCACCGTTGACCGACTTGAGCAGACCCTGGCCACGATAGTAGTCGACGAGCGGGCTCGTGGACTTCTCGTAGACGTCGAGACGGTTCTTGATGGTCTCGGGCTTGTCGTCGTCGCGCTGATACATCTCGCCTGCGCACTTGGGGCAGGTGGCATCGGCAGCGGTGCCGGTGTAACCGCATGCGCGGCAGGTGCGACGCGAAGACAGACGATCGATAATGACCTCGGGGGCCACATCGACCAGAAGGGCGCAGTCGATCTCGCGACCCATGGCGGAGAGCTCGGAATCGAGCGTCACAGCCTGGGCGGTGTTGCGCGGGAAGCCGTCGAGGATGAAGCCCTGCTGGGCGTCATCGGCGGCAAGGCGCTCCTTGACAAGGTCGATCACGAGCTGGTCGGGAACGAGCTCGCCAGCGTCCATGTACTTCTTAGCCTGAATACCAAGCTCGGTGCCGCCCTTGACGGCAGCACGCAGCAGGTCGCCCGTGGAAATGTGGGCGACGCCAAACTCGGCGACGAGCTCCTGTGCGACGGTGCCCTTACCGGCACCCGGAGCTCCGAGCAATACGAGGTTCATGAGCAATCCTCCTCTAGCCTATTTAAAGAATCCATCGTAATCATACATCTTGATCTGGCCTTCGAGCTTATCGACCGTGTCGAGCACGACGCCGACCATGATGAGGATGGACGTGCCGCCAAATGCCTGGATCAGATGGTTACCCGTGAAGGAGAAGATGATCGAAGGCACGATGGCGATGAGCGCCAAAAAGACAGCGCTGGGAAGCGTGATCTTGTTGAGCGCGTTCTTGATGTAGGCCGCGGTAGCCCTACCCGGACGGACGCCCGGAATAAAGCCGCCCTGCTTCTTAAGGTTGTCGGCCGTGTCATCGGGGTTGAACACCATGGAGGTGTAGAAGTACGCGAAGAACACGATGAGGACAACGTTAAGCACCCAGTTGAGCCAGCCGCGCGAAAGCGCAGAGGCAACTGCCTGGATCCAGCCGATGCCGGGGAAGAACACGGCAATCTGAGCCGGGAAGTACAGCAGCGCCGAAGCGAAGATGATCGGCACGACACCCGCGGTGTTGACCTTGATGGGCAGGTAGGTGGTCTGGCCACCCATCATGCGACGGCCCACGACGCGCTTAGCGTAGGAGACCGGGATGCGGCGCTGGCCGCGCTCAAGGAAAATAATCAGCGGGATAACCAGCAGGATGATGGCGCAGATGATCACCATGGTGATGATGCCACCGGCATTGCCCTCGGTGCTGGAGAAGATAGCCTGCGGCAGACCGGCCATGATGTTCGCAAAGATGATCAGCGACATGCCATTGCCGATACCGCGCTGGGTGATGAGCTCACCAATCCACATGATCAGCATGGCGCCCGCGGTGAGCGTGCCGACGATCATGAGGTCGAAGATGATCTCGGGAGCGCCGGCGCCATTAAAGCTGATGCCGAAGCTCTTAAAGAGGAAGAGGTAACCCACGGAGTTGAGGATTGCCAGAGCCAGGGTGAGGTAACGCGAATACTGCGTAATCTTGGTCTGACCGACCTCGCCCTCGCGGGCAAGCTCATGCAGGGAAGGCACAACGGCCTGGAGCATCTGGAGGATGATCGAGCTGGTGATGTAAGGCATGATGCCCAGCGAAAACACCGACACATAGCTCAAAGCGCCGCCAGAGAAAAGATTCAGGAGGGCCATAGCACCTGCGGCGACCGAATTGTTATCGGTCGAGAAAAGGCCCAGCATCCCCTGGAAGGGAATGCCGGGCACAGGAACGTGCGCACCAATGCGGTACACGACGAGCATAGCTATGGTAAAAAGAATCTTTTCGCGCAATTCTTTGATGCGGAAAGCATTCTTAAGACCATTTAGCACGGCAGCTCGACCTTTCCGCCGGCGGCCTCGATCTTGGCCTGCGCAGAAGCGCTGACCTTGTCGACCTTGACCGTGAACTTCTTGGTGAGCTCACCATTGCCGAGCACCTTGACGGGCTCGAACTCGCTCTTGGTGATGCGAGCGGCCTTAAGAGCGGCACCGTCGATTACAGCGCCGTCCTCGAACTTACGCTCGAGACGCTCAACGTTAACAGCGGTGTACTCGATACGACGGGGGTTGCGGAAGCCCGGAAGCTTGGGCAGGCGCATAGCCAGCGGAGTCTGGCCACCCTCGAAGCCGGCACCCTTGGTGCCACCAGAGCGGGAACCCTGGCCCTTCTGGCCGCGGCCAGAAGTGGTGCCGTGACCCGAAGAATTGCCACGGCCGACGCGCTTACGGTTCTTGGTGGAACCGGGCGCGGGAGTAAGATCGTGAAGCTGCATTTGCTACTCCTCTACAATCTCGACAAGGTGCTTGACCTTGAAGATCATGCCGCGGACGGACTCGTTGTCAGCAATCTCGCGAACCTCGCGGATCCTGTGGAGACCGAGGGCACGGACAGTACGGACCTGGTCCTGCTTGCAACCATTGGTGCTGCGGACCTGCTTGATCTTGATGGTGTCAGCCATGCTTAGTTCTCCTTACCGACGAACATCTCGGAGACCGTCAGGCCACGGCGAGCCGCGACGTCCTCAGGGCTGGAGAGCTCCTTGAGGCCCTCGACGGCAGCCTTGATGATGTTGAGGCCGTTGTCGGTACCGAGGGACTTGGACAGGACGTTCTTGATGCCAGCAAGCTCAAAGAGGGGACGCACAGCGCCGCCGGCGATAACGCCGGTACCCTCGACAGCGGGCTTGATGATGATGCGGCCGGCACCAAAGTGGCCGAGAACCTCGTGCGGGATGGTGCCCTGCTCGGTCACCGGCACGTGGAACATGTTCTTCTTGGCATCGAGAGACGCCTTGGAGATGGCCAGGGGCACCTCAGCGGACTTGCCCATGCCAACGCCGACGTTGCCCTTGCCGTCGCCAACGACGACGAGAGCGACGAGGCTCATGCGACGACCACCCTTGACGGTCTTCGACACGCGGTTGATGTAAACGACGCGCTCCTCGAACTCGGAGGCCTCGCGCTGCTGCTTCTGATTACGAGCCATGTGCTACATACCTCCTAGAACTCGAGACCGGCGGCACGAGCACCGTCGGCGAGGGCCTTGACGCGGCCATGGTAGATACGGCCACCGCGATCGAAGGCGACCTTGGTGATGCCGGCCTCGATGGCACGCTTGCCAACGAGCTGACCGACCTTCTCCGCAGCCTCCTTGTTCGAGGTGTGGGTGCCCTTGAACTCGGCCTCGAGGGTCGAGGCAGAGACGAGCGTCAGGCTGGAGCCCTTGCTGTCGTCGATGATCTGGGCATAGATGTTGGCGTTAGTACGGGTCACGCGAAGACGCGGACGCTCGGAGGTACCCGAGACCTTGCCGCGAACACGACGCTGACGACGCTTGAGGCCTTCCAGCTTCGCCTTATGCTTGTTCATACGTAAACTCCTAAAAAGGTTGATCTTGCCAGCACCTGACGGGGTGCTGGTCTTATGCGAGTGAGTCGGTTACGACTACTTGGCGGCCTTACCCAGCTTGCGGCGGATGTGCTCGCCAACGTAGTGGATACCCTTGCCCTTGTAAGGCTCGGGAGGACGATGGCCGCGGATCTCAGCGGCGATCTGACCGACCTGCTGCTTGTTGATACCCTTGACGTTCACGTGGGTGTTGTCGGGAACCTCGAAGGTGATGCCCTCGGGAGCCTCGACGATCACGGGGTGCGAGAAGCCCAGGGAGAACTCGAGGTTCTTGCCCTTCTGCTGCACGCGGTAACCGACGCCGGCGAGCTCGAGCTTCTTCTCGAAGCCCTCGGAAACGCCAACAACCATGTTGTGGATGAGGGCGCGGGTGAGGCCGTGGCGGGCACGGGTCTCACGCTCGTCGTCGGGACGGGAAACGGTGAGGACGTTGTCCTCGATGTTGATAGCGAGCTTCTCAAAGACATCGAGCTCGAGCTGGCCCTTGGGGCCCTTGACGACAACGTTGTTGCCGTTGACTGCCACTTCGACTCCGGCGGGAATCTGGACAGGCTTATTACCGATACGAGACACGGTGATCTCCTTTCCTTCTACCTACCGAGCGAATTACCAGACGTAAGCGATGATCTCGCCGCCGACGTTGTGCTTGCGAGCATCGCGGTCGGTCATGACGCCATGGCTGGTGGAAATAATGGCGGTACCAAGGCCACCGCGGACGCGGGGCATGTCGGCAACGCCGGTGTACTTACGCAGGCCCGGCTTGGAAATGCGGCGGATGCCGTTGATGACCTTAGCCTTCTTGGGACCATACTTAAGCGTGATGTGCAGAGTCTTCTGGGGAACGGTGTCCTCGACATCGTAGCCCTCGATGTAGCCCTCCTCGTGCAGAACACGAGCGATCTCGACGAGCTTCTTGCTGCTCGGCATGGAGACCGTGGCCTTGTTCACAGAGTTAGCGTTACGGATGCGCGTAAGCATATCTGCGATCGGGTCTGTAAGGTTCATACAGATTCTCCTTCGTTCTTGATGAACACGTGCTCTTGGTTCTTCGCCGCCCTTAACGGCAAAGCCTAACTAGCGCGTTTTCCCTGTTCCAAACGGATGCTTGAAACGCTGGTAGTGACTTACCAGCTGGCCTTCTTAACGCCGGGAAGCTCGCCCTTGAGTGCAAGCTCGCGGAAGCAGACACGGCACAGGCCGAACTTGCGGTACACAGAGTGCGGACGGCCGCAGCGCTGGCAGCGCGTGTACTCACGAGTAGAGAACTTCTGCTTGCGATTGCACTTGACGATCATCGATGTCTTAGCCACTTATATCCTCCTCACATAGAGTATTGTTCGCCCCAAGCGCCGCCCCCTTCTGGGAACGGCGCTCATAGGGCAGGTGAACCTATTTCTTGAACGGGAAACCGAAGGCGTCCAGAAGGGCCTTGGCCTCCTCATCGGTGTTGGCGGTGGTCACGAAAGTGATGTCCATACCACGCTGGTGATCGACGGAGTCGAAGTCGATCTCGGGGAAGATGAGCTGCTCGGTGACGCCCATGGAGAAGTTACCACGGCCGTCGAAGCTCTTGGCGGAGATGCCGCGGAAGTCGCGGATACGGGGGATCGCGACGGAGGTCAGACGATCGAAGAACTCCCACATACGGTCGCCACGCAGGGTAACCTTGCAGCCGATCGGCATACCGGCGCGCAGGCGGAAGGTAGCGATGGACTTGCGGGCACGGGTGATCATCGGCTGCTGGCCGGTGATGGCGCGCAGGTCGCGCACGGCACCGTCGATGGCCTTGGAATCGGTAGCGGCCTCGCCGACACCCATGTTCACGACGATCTTCTCAAACTTGGGGATCATCATGACGTTCTCGTACTGGAACTTGTCCTGAAGCTGCTGCTTGACCTCGTTGTTGTACTTGGTCTTCAGACGCGGCACATACTTCTCTTCTGCCATTGTTCACTCCTTCTTGGGGTTTTAAGCACGGGGCGTGGCCACGGTGGGTTGTCCTCGTGCCTCCTGACTGCATCCGCACCGCTCATGGCATTTTGCGGTTTGGACTCGACGCAGCAGGAGCCGACAAAACAATCGGTACTATACGCGCATCGGGAGCGTATTTCCAGAAAAACCTCGTCTGCCTGCACAACTCCACAACTCCCCCGCACAAATGGATCCCAAAAAGCAGTTGCGGTGAAATAGGGACTGTTTGGCGGCCTAACAGGCTTAAACAGTCCGTATTTCACCGCAACTTATTGGTGGGGATGCGATTAGCGCTTGCGGGGGACGAGTTTGGTGCGGCGCAGGTGGATCATCTCGGCGGCAATGGAGATGGCGATCTCCTCGGGGTCCTCGGCCTCGATGGCAACGCCGATCGGAAGGTGCAGCTCGTCGATCTGGTCCTGCGTAAAGCCCTCCTGCTCCAGGCGGGCGCGCACAAAGGCCGTCTTGCGGCGCGAGCCCAGGCAGCCCAGATAGGCGGGTTTGGCGCGCATGGCCTGAATCACCACGTCGATATCGGACTTGTGACCCGCCGTGGCCACGACCACCAAGTCGCGCGGACCGATGGGGCACTGCTCGCCCAGATTCTTGTAATCGACCAGGCGACGGTCGTAGACACCGGGCACCCATTCGGGCGTCAGCGTGCCGGGGCGGTCATCGCACGCCACGACGGCAAAGCCCGCCGCCGTGAGCACCCGCGCCGTCGCAGCGCCCACGTGGCCACAGCCAAAGATGTAGGTCAGGCCCTCGGGGCAGAGCGTCTCGATGTGAGCCACGGGAATCTCGGAGGCGGCGTTGGTGTAGGTGACCTTACTCCCCTCCTCCACCAGCGAAAGCCCGGGGCAGCCCGCAATGGTGTGGCGCGATTCCTTGCCATGGCACTCGGCCACATCGCCCTCGAGCGCGCTCGCGATAAACGGCTCAAAGTCGATGACGAAGTCGCCGATGCGTCGATACGCCAAGACGTCGGCAACCGACTGGAACAACGGTGCCTTGGTCGCGTCCAGATGCAGATAGCACAGGCAGATGGCTCCGCCGCAGATCATGCCGGTATCGGAGTTCTCGCCGCCCATGGTGTAGCGGACCAGACGCGACTGTCCCGCGCTCAGGAGCTCGCGCGCCTCATCCAGCGCAAAGAGCTCAATCTTGCCGCCGCCGATGGTGCCCGCCTGGCTGCCATCGGCAAAGACAGTCATCCAGGCGCCCACACCGCGCGGCGATGACCCCGCCGTACCGGCCACGACCACGAACTCGCACGTCTCGCCAGCACGCAGGGCGGCAAGCGCCGCATTCACAACATCGAGCTTTTCCATTGCCGCCTTCTATCCTCTAAAGACATCGGTGAGCATAGCGAGTGCCTCGAGCACGCCGCCGCCGACCGACGTCGCCTTGTCCGAAATATAGTTGATATAGCTGGCATCGCCGCGCGGATCGACATCGGCGCATTTAAAGCCCTCAGTCACCTGCACGCCGTTCGCCAAAAGCCCGCGCAGACAGCCATCGATCTGCGTGACCATGGGAGTATCACCCGCATACCCGATCACGTCTCCGGCGCTCACGATGTCGCCGATGGTGCGGTCGGACCGAAACATGCCGGCGGCGGGGCTGTGGATAACGCGCTCTTTACCATAGCCGGCGATAATGCCTGGCACGCCCGTGTTGGGCTGGGGCGAACCTTGGGTAATGACACGGCCGAGAAAATGCCCGCGCATGGTCTCGACCACGGCGTCGCAGTCAACCGGCGCGGTAAAGCCCGGCCCCACGGCGATGACGGCAGGCGCCATGTCGCGCGTGGTGCCCAAGTTGCGCTTAGCCAGAATCGCGTCGACCACGGCAGCGGGTTTCAGCTCGCCGAGCATCTTGGCCTGGGGGTCCACTACAACGGCGACGTCTCCAGCCTCGGTAATCGCAAGCGCCTCAGCCGGCGTCTGCGCCAAGCGAGCGCGAATGCCTTCGACCTCGACCTCGCCCAGGCGAATGGCCTCGCAAAAACTGATTGTGCGGCGGATGCACGTGGGAACCGCGATATCGGCCATAACGACCGACACGCCGGCGCGCACCAAGCGAGCGGCGACACCCGTGGCGATATCGCCGGCGCCGCGAACATAAACGAGCATTCCCGGGGCACCTCCCTGTGCTACGGTTTGAGCAGAGCAAAAGCGGTTCGACCGCTACTCTGATGATTATTTATTATCACAGTATTATACGGCGGTGAACAGATGGAAACGACGACCGGAAACCTTGCCTCCGCGCTCAAGATCGAGCCGGGCATTACCGCAATTATCGGCAGTGGCGGCAAGTCGACATTGCTGCGTGCGTTGGGTCTCGAGCTCATGCGCGCCGGCGGCAGGGTGCTTCTCTGTACCACCACGCACATGTTTCCCGTCGCCGGCGTACCATGGGACGGGTCGAATCGTCGCCTGGACGCCGCGCCTTGGAAGCCGGGGGCCCTGCATGTTCCCGGCTGCACCTGCGAGGCATGCGCGGGCATGAACCGCGGAAGTATCTGCCAGGCGGGTGTTTTGGACCCGGAGACAGGCAAGCTCTCCGCCCCCGCCGAGCCGCTCAACGAGCTGGCGCAGCGCTTTGACTACGTGTTGGCCGAGGCAGATGGCAGCAAGCGACTCCCGCTCAAGGCGCATGCCGCCTGGGAGCCGGTAATTCCCGACGCCACGGCAAACGTTGTCTGGGTCGTCGGCGCCTCGGGGCTGGGCAGGCCCGTCGCCGAGGTTGTCCACCGCCCCGAGCTCTTCTGCGAGCGCTGCGGCTGCGAGCCTACCGACATCGCCACGCCCGAGCGCGTCGCCCAGGTGCTCAATGCCGAGATGCAGGCGCTGGGACTCAGCACCGCACGCGTCATGCTCAACCAAGCCGACACGCTTGCCGACCCAACAATGGCAGATCGCTTCGAGGCAGCCCTCAACCGCCCCCTCATCGCCACCAGCCTCCAGGGGTAGCAAATTTGGGACGGGGCTCTTTTTGCTACCCCGTCCCAAAAAATCATCTCCCAAATTAGCTACCCCGGCGGTCTTCCCGTTAGCGGGGCACGTAGCGGCCGGGTTGGGCTCCGGTGGGCTCGCCGTCGCGTGCCGCCAGCACGCCGTTCACAAACACGGCCTTGGCGCGGCCATGTGCCTCAAAGCCCTCGAGCGGCGTGTAGTCCACAGCTTGATGCTGTGTCGCGGCACTGATTGTCCAGCGCGCTTTGGGATCCCACACGCACACATCGGCATCGGCGCCCTCGGCAAGACAGCCCTTGCGCGGGTACATGCCAAACACGCGCGCCGGGTTCTCGCTCATCAAACGGCACAGATCCTCGGGTCCCAGCTGTCCCTCAAAGCTCGTGGCAATCGCGACGGGACGATGCTCCACGCCGGGCCCGCCGTTGGGAATCGCGCGGAAGTCGTCGCGCCCGCGGTCCTTTTGCCCGTGCAGGTTAAAGCTGCAGTGGTCGGTCGCAATCGTATCGATCTCGCCGGCCACAAGCGCCTCGCGCAGTGCCGCACGGTCGCCGGCATGGCGCAGCGGCGGACTCATCACGTACTTGGCGCCCGCAAAGCCGTCCTCGCCCTGCTCCAAGTAGCAAGTATCGTCGAGCATCAGATACTGAGGGCAGGTCTCGACATAGATGTTCTTCTGCCCGCGCGCTTTGGCGGCGCGGATGGCCTCGAGCCCCAGCTTGGTCGAAAGGTGCACCACGTTGACCGGAGCGTCCCCGGCCAAGTGAGCCAGATACAGCAGGCGGCTCACGGCCTCGGCCTCACACACGTCCGGACGGCTGAGCGCATGGCCCTCGGGCCCGTGGATACCCTGCTCAAACACGCGCTTCTGCAGCGCGTTGACCAACGTGCCGTTCTCGCAATGCACGCACAGTATGCCGCCAATATGTTTGAGCTCCTCGAGCACCTCGAGCGTCTCGGCATCGTCCAAGCGCAGGTGGTCATAGGCAAAGTAGGTCTTAAACGACGACACGCCCGCCTCGCGCATGACCGAAAGATCGGCGCGGTTGCGCTCATTCCACTCGGCAAGCGCCATATGGAAGGCATAGTTGGCGGTGCAGGTGCCGTCGGCGCGATGATGCCACTCGACCAAGGCATCGGGCATGGTCACGCCGCGATCGGCCGTCGCGTAGTCCACAATGGTCGTCGTGCCGCCGCAGGCAGCCGCGCGCGTGCCGGTCTCAAAGCTATCGGCTGTCCAATCCATGCCGGTCCAGCACTGCATGTGCGTGTGCCCATCGATAAAGCCCGGGAACACCCAGCAGCCCGCAGCATCCTCGACGGTATCGCCCTCGGCCGGCTCAATCGCCGCGGCGATCCGCACGATCTTATCGCCATCCATGGCAAGATCGGCGCGGCGAAGCCCCTGGGGCGTCACGAGCGCACCGTTTTTGATGATGATCATAATTGCTCCTTATTGGTTGATGCAGTTGGCCACGCGATCAAAATACGAGCAGGCGGCGATATGCTCCGTTATGCGTCGCTGTCCCTTGGCGGTATCGACGTCCCACAGCTCGTAGGCACGCGCCTCGACCAGCGTAACGTCGACGCGACCTTTGAGAATCGAGCCCCCGCCGTCCTTGCCCTCAAGACGCATGAGCGCATCGAACAGTTCCGCCGGAAAGAGCACCGGGCTCGAAGGCTCGCCGTTGCACGCAAGACGCACCGGATGATTGCGGTCACGCTCGTCAAACGCACGAACCATACCCTCAAAAGAATCCGAACTCACAAGTGGCTGGTCGCCCGGCAAAAAGAGGCAACCTTTCCAGTTGCGTTCGACTCCCCACGAAAGGCCCGCACGGACGCTTTCGCTGCGCAGCTCGCCATCGTGCAGCACGCACGGGCAATGCTTGTCCTCGCAAATATGGGCGACCTCGGGCCAACGCGTCGAAACCACAACATCAAAGCCCCCGGGGACCGAATCGATGGTCCGGGCAATCAGCGGCTCGCCATAGATATCGGCGAGCATCTTGTTAGAGCCAAACCGCTTGCCCTCGCCCGAAGCCATAATGACGCAACCGAGTTTCATCTCCGCAAACCTCCCCTGGCTGCCTTGGACACCATAGTTGCTATACCCACCATAGCAAGCTCACACTCCGTCGGAACAGGCACGCACTCGTTTTCCAGCGAACGCCTCTTGGCTCCCCATAGCACAAAGGAGGGCACCCCGCGACGCAGGGCACCCTCCTCAATGGTGCAGATATGCCTACTCAGCGTCGCCGGTAAACGTGGTACCGGTCTTGCCGGCAAGACCGTCACGCGCCTTCTCGAGCAGCGTGATGAGCGCCGTGCGGCCCGGCTTGCTCTCGGCAAACGTCGAGGCGGCCTGGACCTTGGGCAGCATGGAGCCGCGACCGAACTCGTTGGCCTCGGACAGACGCTTTACGTCAGCCGCGGTCAGCGTGTCGAGCCACTGCTCGTGGTCGGTGCCAAAGCCAATGGCAACCTTCTCCACGGCCGTCAGGATAATCAGGGCATCGGCATCGAGCTGCTCGGCGAGCTTCTCGGCCGCAAAGTCCTTATCGATGACGGCGGCAGCGCCCTTAAGGTGGTTGCCCTGGGCCTTGGTGACGGGAATGCCGCCACCGCCGCAGGAGATCACCACGTGGTTGGACTCGACGAGCGACTTGATGGTGTCGAGCTCGACGATGTTCACGGGCTTGGGCGAAGCCACCACGCGACGGAAGCCCTGCTTCTCGTCGTGGATGAACTGGTAGCCGCGGTCGGCCTCCAGCTCCTTGGCCTCGGCCTCGCTCATCCACGGACCGATCGGCTTGACCGGGTCGGCAAAGGCCGGGTCGTCTGCCGCAACCTCGACCTGGGTGAGCACGGTGGCGACACCCTTGTCGATATTGCGGTCGAGCATTTCCTCGCGCAGCGCATTTTGCAGGTCATAGCCAATGTAGCCCTGGCTCATGGCGCCGCAAACGGACAGCGGGCAGGGAACGTACTTCTGAGGGTTAGAGCGCGTGAGCTCGGCCATCGCGTTGGCGATCATACCCACCTGGGGACCGTTGCCATGCACGACGACAACCTCGTTGCCCTCCTCGATCAGGTCGACGATAGCCTTGGAAGTCGTCTTGACGGCCTCCATCTGCTCGGGAAGGTTGGCGCCGAGGGCGTTTCCACCCAGGGCGACAACAATACGCTTAGCCATTTCTCAGCCCGGCTTTAGGCCTGGAGCCAACGGGCGGTGTTGCGCTCGTCGAGGGCCTTGAGGGTAGCGGCGGGATCGGCAACCTTCTGCAGGAACATCATGGCTGCGATGGCGTACGGCTTGTAGCTGGCCTCCTTGTACATGCCCACGCGGTGCATGTCGAAGACGTCGGCGTTGACCTCGCCGTGCTCGCAGGAGACACCGGAGATGTCGGCGGGCAGCGGGTGCATAAAGATGGTGTCCTGGCCGTTGGCAGTCTTCTCCATGAGCTCGGTCGTGGAGCACCAATCCTGATGGGTGGCGTTCTGAGCGAGCAGCTCCTTCTCGAGCGCAGCGATGCCGGCGTCGTCGCCCTCGGCGTACAGGTTGGTACGCTTCTCCATGGCGGCAAACGGAGCCCAGCTCTTGGGGATCACGATGTCGGCGCCCTCGAAGGCCTCGGCCATGGTGTTGACCTGCTTAAAGGTGGTGCCGGACTCGGCGGCGTAGCCCTTAGCGCGCTCGACGACCTCGGGCATGAGGTCATAGCCCTCGGGGTGGGCCAGGGTGACGTCCATGCCAAAGCGGGGCAGCAGGCTGATCAGCGACTGCGGGCAGGACAGCGGCTTGCCGTAAGAGGGCGAATAGGCCCAGGTGACGGCAACCTTCTTGCCCTTGAGGTTCTCAAGGCCGCCAAACTCGTTGATGAGGTAGAGCATGTCGGCAGAGGACTGCGTGGGGTGATCGGAGTCGGACTGCAGGGAGATGAGCGTGGGACGGTGATCCAGAACGCCGTCCTCGTAGGCCTGCTGCACGGACTCGGAGACCTCAGCCATGTAGGCGTCGCCCTTGCCGATGTACATGTCGTCGCGGATGCCGATGACGTCGGCCATGAAGGAGATCATGGTAGCGGTCTCGCGGACGGTCTCGCCGTGAGCGATCTGGGACTTCTTCTCGTCCAGGTCCTGCAGCTCAAGGCCGAGCAGGTTGGCGGCCTTAGAGAAGGAGAAGCGCGTACGGGTGGAGTTGTCGCGGAACAGGGAGACGGCAAGACCGGAGTCGAAAATCTTGGACGAAACGTTGTTCTCACGCAGCTCGCGCAGGGCGTCGGCGACGATGTAGAGAGCCTTGAGCTCATCGGTGGTCTTGTCCCAAGTGTGCAGGAAATCGCTGCCGTACATACCCTTAAAATCGAGGCCGTTCAGCTGCTCGACGAGCTCGGTAAACTTAGCGTCCATGGAAATGTCCTTTCTAAAGATGAAACGATCGCAATGAGTAGATGTGTTCCGGCATGCGCGTGTGGCTAGAACATGCAGAGCACCATGACGAGGACCCGCCACCGTTGAGGAAGCATGGGAGATAACGACCGCGGGCCCCAAGTCAACAGGGGGTGCCGGGGACACGAGCGGCCCCCGGCTCAACAAAATCGAGGAATGGGACTAATCGATCTTGTTGTTGGTCAGACCGGCGCGGAACACGGTAGCGTCGCCATCGGCCTGGCTCGGATCGTAGAGGTTCAAAGCAGCAACATACATGGCGGCAGCGGTGACCAGGTCGTCCTTGTAGGTGACCTCGTTGGGAGCGTGAGCCTGAGACTCGGCACCCGGGCCAAAGCCCACGCAGGGGATGCCGTAGCGGCCCTGGATGGAAACGCAGTTCGTGGAGAAGGTCCACTTGTCGCACAGCGGGCGACCGGTGCGCTTGTCCATGCTGGGCTCGCAGCCGATGCGCTCGTCACCAAACATGGCCTTGTGGGCGTCGACGAGGGCCTTGACGTGCGGAGCGGTCTCCTTGTTGATCCACGTGGGGAAGTAAGCCTCGGTCTCGTAGACCTCGCCGGTCCAGGACGGACGGTCGTACATGTACATGGAGACCTTCACGTCGTCGCCGTACTTCTTGGCGGCCGGCAGGTTGCGGATCTCGTCCAGGCAGGACTCCCAGGTCTCACCGGCGGTCATGCGACGGTCGATGGAGATGGCGCAAGAGTCAGCGACAGCGCAGCGGCTGGGGCTGGTGTAGAAGATCTGGCTGACGGTGCAGGTGCCGCGGCCCAGGAAGCGGGCGTCCTCAAAGTGCTCGGGGTTGTACTTGGGGTCGAGCATCTTGACGAGGCCCTTGATGTCGGTCGACTCGTCGCAGCCGTTGTTGTTGAGGGCGCGGACGTCGGCGATGATGTCGGCCATCTTGTAGATGGCGTTGTCGCCGCGGTCGGGAGCGGAGCCGTGGCAGGAGGTGCCGTGAACGTCGACGCGGATCTCCATGCGGCCGCGGTGACCGCGATAGATGCCGCCGTCGGTGGGCTCGGTGGAAATGACGAACTCGGGCTTAATGCCGTCCTTGTTGTAGATGTACTGCCAGCACATGCCGTCGCAGTCCTCTTCCTGGACGGTGCCGACGACCATGATCTTGTAGCCCTCGGGGATGAGGCCCATGTCCTTCATCATCTTGGCAGCGTAGGTAGCAGAAGCCATGCCGCCCTCCTGGTCGGAGCCGCCGCGGCCGTAGATGATCTCGTCGGTCTCGTAGCCCTCATAGGGATCGGCATCCCAGTTCTCGATGTTGCCGATGCCGACGGTGTCGATGTGGGAGTCGATGGCGATGATCTTGTCGCCCTCGCCCATAAAGCCCATGACGTTGCCCAGGCCATCGACCTTGACCTCGTCATAGCCAAGGTTCTCCATCTCGGCCTTGATGCAGGCGACAACCTCACCCTCCTCGCAAGACTCAGAGGGATGGGAGATCATAGCGCGCAGGAAGCGAGTCATATCAGCACGATGGGACTCAGCAGCAGCCTTGATAGCGTCGAAATCGAGTTCTTTAGCCATTGTTCATAACCTTTCAAACGAAGGAATCTACCTGTGAGGTGGCGGAGCGATACCTATTTACTCCGCCCCAACGATTAGCAAGTGGGATATTCGCCTTCCCAAACAATGCGGCGATACTGGTCGGGATCGGTGTCGCCCTCGGTGGAGAAGCAGAGCACGGAGCTCGTCTTGTCCAGGCCGATGAGCTCCTTGAGCTCGGCGTACTCGGGGTCGAGCATGAGGGTCTCGACCAGACCGGTGGTCACTGCGCCGGACTCGCCGGAGATGACGCGCGGGTCGCCCTTCTCGGGAGCGCCCAGGGTGCGCATGCCGCGAGCGGTGACCCAGTCGGGGCAGGACACGAAGGCGGTGACGTGGTTGCGCAGGATATCCCAGCCCAGGATGTTGGGCTCGCCGCAGCACAGGCCGGCCATGATGGAGGGCATGTCGCCGTCCACGATGCGCGGATCGCCGTCGCCGGCGGCAGCGCCCTTGTACAGGCAGGCGGCCGGTGCGCACTCAACCACGACGAAGGTGGGCGGGTTATCGGGATACAGGTTGGTGAAGTAGCCCACCACGGCGCCGGCGAGCGAGCCTACGCCAGCCTGGACAAAGACGTGCGTCGGGCGGTTGATGGCCATCTCGCGCAGCTGCTCGGCAGCCTCGGAAGCCATGGTGCCGTAACCCTCCATGATCCAGGACGGGATCTTCTCGTAGCCCTCCCAGGCGGTGTCCTGAACGATGACGCCGCGCTCGCAGGCGTCGGCCTCGGCGGCGGCCATGCGCACGCACTCGTCGTAGTTGACCTCTTCGATGGTCACCGTGGCGCCCTCGGCGGCGATGTTATCGAAGCGGGGCTTGGTGGAACCCTTGGGCATGTGCACGACGGCCTTCTGGCCCAGCTTGTTGGCAGCCCATGCCACGCCGCGGCCATGGTTGCCGTCGGTGGCGGTAAAGAAGGTGGCCTGGCCAAAGTCCTTGGCAAGTTGATCGGAGGTCAGGTAATCGAAGGTGCACTCGGCAACGTCCTTGTCGGTCTCGTCGGCAATGTAGTTGGCCATGGCAAACGAACCGCCCAGAACCTTAAAGGCGTTGAGGCCAAAGCGATAGCTCTCGTCCTTAACGCACAGGTTGGACAGGCCCAGGCGCGCGGCCTGGCCGTCCAGGCGGGCAAGCGGAGTGACGGTGTACTGGGGGAACGACTGGTGGAAGGCGCGGGCCTTCTTCACGTGGTCGAGGCTCATGATTCCCAAGTGCTTGTCATCGCTCTTGGGCATCGTGTTGCTCGCCCACTGGATCTTATCGGCCATACGGTGAACTCCTTAAGTCCTCTCTTGCCGGCCCCCGCATACGCGTTTCAGCCCATTCCCATTCATGCGACTGAACTTTTATGTGGATGCCAAACAAAAAGTTTGTTAGCACTGTTCTATCACACTTTTTGATTGGAAAACCTAACAAATTGTTTGTTGCCGTAATCGGTACCTTTTCGCCGCCGAACGGTCACATAACACAGCGACGCTTTCGTTATTTGCGAACAAGTGGGGTTTATGGCACAGTGAGCCCAAACTAATTTTTAGGAAGGCACCCATGACCCCCGCACAGATTGAGTTTTACAAGCGCCTTGCACACGGCCTGGCGCTCCAATTTGGCCCCAACTGCGAAATCGTCGTCCACGATCTGGAGACCGATGACGTGGACCACTCCATCGTAGTGATTGAAAACGGCCACGTCAGCGGGCGCAAACTGGGTGACGGCCCCAGCCATATTGTGCTTGAATCCATGCACGAGGGCACCGCCGACGTGCACGACCGCGAGCCGTACCTCACCAAAACCGCCGATGGCAAGCTGCTCAAGTCCTCGACCATCTTTATCCGCAACGACGAGGGCAAGCCCGTCGGCATTTTGGGCATCAACTTTGACATTACGCTTATGAAGGCTTTTGAGCGTTCGCTCGACGCCTTTACCGGCACCGGCGGCACGGGCTACACCGAGCCCGAGCCCATTACCAAGAACATCGGCGACCTGCTCGAGGACCTGCTGCACGAGTGCGAGCAGTTTGTGGGCAAGCCCGCGGCACTCATGACCAAAGACGAGCGCATTCGTGCCATTGGCTACCTCGACCGTCGCGGCGCCTTCCTCATTTCCAAGTCGAGCGAACGCGCCTGCGAGTTCTTTGGCATCTCCAAGTACAGCTTCTATAGCTACCTCAATGAGGCCAAGGCGGCAGCAGGCGACAAGTAGGCACTCGCCTGGATTGCCCCTCCCCTTTTGGGCGCGAGTTCTGGAAAGCACGAATCCAAGACCGAGCCGCTTGGGAAGTTCCATATAATCGATGTCATTAGTATTTCGAAAGGATGGAACAGAATGGCGTTGAGCAAGGCATCATGCACCGGTCGCGGATTGATTCCGGCAATTGGTGGACATGTGCACCGCATGTTCGATGAGGGTGAAGACGACCTGTTTTCGCTGAGCCTTGACGACGTGATGGATGATCGCCCGTGGACCGCCGACGAACTCATGGGCGGCGGGGCTCGCCCGTCAAGTCCCAATCCCGCACTTGCGCCTAAGCCCGCATCTGCGCCGACGCCCGCGCCTACGCCCGCACCCACTTCGGCGCCCACGACCGCTCCCCGCCCCGCAAGCGACCCGTCCGAGACGGCGGCATTTCTCGCTGCGGCGACGCAGGGCAAATCGGCCGACAGCACCGTTATGTACAACGCCCAGCAGTTGCCCGTTCCTGCGGCACGCAAGCCTCCGGTCACAAGGCTCGATGAGCCCGTTGCCCATCAGGTTGCCTACGATTCCTGGGCTGCAACCGATCTGGATGAGACCTCTACCGGCATGCCGGCGCTCGATGTTCCAGTTAACCCGCTTTTTGCCGCCAACACGAGCGCCGCGGACTATGAGGGCGGTGCGGCATATTCCGATTATTCCGATGGCTATGCTGGCACCGGTCGCATCGAGACCGAGGATTATGGCACCGCATCGAGCGATTATCTCAACGATCCGTACGCTGCCACGCCTGCACCGGAATATGACCCGGAGGCCGCGTCCGCGCCGGCGTATACCAAAAGCACGGGCGAAGAGCGCTTCGCCGATTATTACGCCGAGGAAAAGGCGCTGCGTTTCTCGGAATTTCCGCAGGCAGTCAAGGTTGCCTTTATCGCCATTGTCATTGCCCTGCTCGGTGTCATTGCGTTTGAGGGATTCCGGCTGTTCTCCGGCCCCACCCAAGCGGAGTCGGAGACCCAGCAAAAAGAGGACGATAACGAGTATCTGGACATCAACACCCTCAAGGGCGACCCCAACGACGGGGACGACGAGTAGCGAGGGCTAAGGGAGGGTCGGAAGAGTCGGCGGCACGTTACGGCTCCAAAAGCCCTGCCATAAAGATGGGCAGATACAGCACGTCACCATCGCGGTGAAGATTACATTCCGCAAGTACCAGGGCGCGATCGATTCCGTAGCCCTTCGTTGCCAGTGCGTTATCGAGCGCCGCGTGGGACTTAAAACTCTTGCCCGATTTGACCTCGATGGCGAGCACTTCCCCATCGAACGTCTCTTCCACAAAATCGAGCTCACCGACCTTTTTGGACGTAAAGTAGCGCAATCTAAATCCGTGGGCTTTGAGCTCTTGGGCAACGAAGCCCTCGAATGCCGCCCCCATATTCATGCCAAAGGGGCCTTCTGCCTCCCCATCAAAAACGCCTTGGGCGACCCTTTTGGAATACGACGACATAAGCATTCCGGTGTCCAAGTAAAACAGCTTAAACAGATTTCGTTGCTCCCCCAATAAAAGGGGTGCCACGGGCGCCGTTACGTTATACACAGGAAGCGCGACACCCGCCTCCGATAGCCAGAGGAAATGATCTGTCACCTGCGAAAAACGTTTGACACCGTTAATCGATGACAGTTTGAATCGCTTGTTTTTGGAACCGGCCTCGCTGGGAATCAGATCATAGATATCGCGAATAACCAAGCGCAGCTCGGGCGGAGCGTACTTTGCGATGTCATCGCGATACAGGGCGTGAAGATCGCGGTGGATGTTTCGAACCTCGTCGACATTGCGCGTCGCCAAGAAGGAATTGACCGCGTCGGGCATGCCTCCCACCACCACATACTGATGGAACAGATCGAGCAAGCGGTCATACAGATAGCCGGGAAGCTCCCCCTCATTCTTTAGACAGCCCCTGAGCATGTCAAACACGCTGGCACCAACGCCATTTGCCCAGCAAAACTCCTCAAAGTCGAGCGGGTACATCTGGACCTGCTCGACATACCCCACCGGCAGGGAATCGATGCCCTCGAGCTCAACGCCAAGGAGCGATCCGGTAAGGATGTATCGAAAGTCGCCGCGCTGGACCAGATATTTGATAAACGTCACCACGTTGGGGCATCGCTGCACCTCGTCGATAACCACAACGGTCTTGTTCGCAACCATCGGCTGCGTTGCAGCAATAGACATACGCATAAGCAGATCATCCGCACTTTTCGCCGCCAAAAACGAATCGCGCACGGACGCGTCGGCGATAAGGTCGAACGTCACGACATTTTCGAACGATTCATTTGCAAAGACGTTGACCAAATATGACTTTCCTACCTGTCGGGCGCCCTTGACCAAAAGAGCTTTGTTGGGCGACGAGGCAAGCCAAGATTTAAACTGTGCTTTCGCTTTTCTTTGTAGCATAAGCGTACCCCTTATTACGTGCTGTTTTAGCACTAGGATACACTTTTCCGTGGTTGCTAGATGCTCATTTCGACACTTTTTCGAGATTTTGAAGTGTGTATTACGACACTTTTCCGTACTTTTATACCAGTCAATATTGCACTTTTCCGGATTTAGGCCGAATAATTGCCCGCGATTCCGACACCAACCGACCAAGAGCAGCCTCTCCCACCAGATGCGCTTTACGGTGAAGAGCCACCAACAAATCTGAGGCAATGAGGGCCGGGGGGCCAATCCCCGGCCTTCAACCT